>JAUIKU010000208.1 GCA_030430675.1 Bacteroidia bacterium
GCAATGGTTCTTTCACCCAGGCTGTCAATATCCAGGGTATTGCGTTGGATAAAGTGTTGTATCCGACCCTTTATTTGAGGCGGACAACCTTTGGCATTTGGGCAGTAATGCACGGCTTCTCCTTCCTTTCGTACCAGCGGGGTTCCACACTCCGGACACTGACTGATAAATTCTACCGGTTGGCTGTCGGGCTTTCTCTTGTCCAGGTCAACGCCGGTCACTTTTGGAATGATCTCTCCACCTTTTTCTATAAAAACGGTATCTCCGATTCTCAGGCCAAGTCGCTCTATCTCGTTGGCATTGTGCAGTGAGGCTCTTTTCACGGTAGTTCCCGCCAGTAGCACCGGCTTAAGATTCGCTACCGGGGTAACAGCCCCGGTCCTTCCTACATTGTAGGAAATACTCTTCAACTCAGTTGGCTTATTTTCTGACTTGTATTTATAGGCAATGGCCCACCTGGGACTTTTGGCGGTAAATCCCAATTCTTGTTGGTCACTGAGACTGTCAATTTTAACCACAATCCCATCGGTTTCCAGTGGGAGCTCGAACCGTTGCGTCTCCCAGTGTTCAATATAATCCATAACTGACTGAAGGTTTTCACACCTGGTATAGGTCCTGGAAACATTGAATCCCCAATTTTCCAGTGTCCTTATGGACTCACTATGTGTCTGGAAGGGCAGATCATCTCCCATCAGGGAATAGACATAACAATCCAGCTTTCGACTGGCTACCACCGCTGAATCCTGCATTTTCAGGGTTCCGGAGGCGGTATTGCGGGGGTTTGCCAGGGGAACTTCTCCCACTGCTTCCCGTTCCGCATTGAGCTGATGAAATACCTCATTGGGCATAAATACTTCACCCCTGACCTCAAATAATTGGGGCAGGCCTTCCGCGCGTATTTTCAATGGCAGGGTTTTTATGGTCCTGGCATTGCTGGTAATATCGTCACCTTTGGTGCCATCCCCGCGGGTTACCGCCCTGGTGAGCACGCCATTCTGATAGGTGATGCTGAGGGCCACACCGTCAAACTTGAGTTCACAGAAATACCGATACTGCTGGTGACCGAGTAATTTTTTGACCCTGTTGTCAAAATCTATCAGCTCTTCCCTGGAATAGGTATTGCTCAACGACAGCATTGGGAACTTGTGGGCTACCGTGTTAAAGCTTTTGGTGATATCCCCGCCCACACGCTGTGTAGGGGAGTAGTCGAATTTAAATTGCGGATAGACCTGCTCCAGTTGGATCAGCTCTTCCAGTAGCATATCAAACTGGTAGTCAGATATTTCAGAGAGATCTTTCTGATAGTACAGGTAATTGTAATGATTGATCTTTTCAATCAATTCTTCAATTCTTTTCCTGGCTTCCTGCTCATTCATTAGGGTGGATCAATCGAGGTCAGTTAGATGATTCGCTGTGGTTGTCCTTGTGCATCAGGTAGGAATTGTTGTCAGTATCGATATCAGCCATTTGCTGTCGGGGGTCAATCTTGATACTCTTGATTAACTCTGGCGGATAGTTGAGAGATAGTTGGTAGGTTGGATAAGTCCAGGGCCAGGCTTCCGACAGGTGCATCTTTCCCAGGGGTTTATGACCCCTCATAACTCTCAACGGTATATAATAGGTTTCCTTGTTGCCTGAGTTTAAGGTGATCTCTAATTCGAGAGGCATTATCATCCCCCCAATACGCTCCAGGGTAATTTGAGTGCTGTCCCCTGTTGCTTCCACGGAGTTTATCCTGTAATCGATGGTTTTGGTAGAATTGACCCAATACTCGAAATACCAGGAAAGCATGATGCCGGATTCTTTCTCCATTATTCTTTTTAAGTCGTTGGGTTCCGGATGTTTAAACTTCCATTCATTAAAATACCTGATCATGCCTTTATGAAAATTCTCTTCTCCCACAATGTAGTTTAGTTGACGTAGAAAAACAGCGCCTTTGCTATAGGCGGCGGTGTAGTAAGCCCTGTTAAAATTAAAATGGTCGGCATGGGTGGTGAGGGGTTCTTCCCGGCCACTGTCAACCAACCGGAAATATGCTTCGAAATGATCTATTTGCGGGTGAGGTTCTCTCTGGTTATCAAAGAGGTAATCCATTAGCTCTTCCGAAACGTATTCAGTAAAACCTTCATCCATCCAGGAGTACAGGCTCTCGTTGTTTGCCAGTAATCCCTGATACCAGGAGTGCGTCAGTTCATGGAGGGTAACCCCAACCAGGCTTCCCAAAGACCGGTGGCCGGTGATCAGGGTAGCCATGGGATATTCCATGCCACCATCCCCACCCTGGATTACTTTGTATTCGTGGTAGGGGTATTTGCCATAATTTTTATTGAGGTAGTCCACTGCGCGTTCTGTGTACCGGGGCAGCTGATCCCAATGGCTGGTGGCACTGTCGGGTATATAAAAGAAGCGCAGTATGGTGCCGTCCGACATTTCCCGGGTGGTATGCCGGTAATCAGGATCGGCAGCCCACACAAAGTCGTGTACATTCGGAGCTTTGAAATGCCAGGTCAGTTTTCCCTTTTTGGCCTTTGGTTTTGCATCGCTGTAGCCATGACCCACTTGCTCCGGATTTTGTAAATAACCGGTGGCAGCTACCGTGTAGCGCTTATCGATACGCAGTTTCAGCTCAAAATCACCCCAAACCCCATGAAACTCCCTGCCTATATAGGGATTGGCGTGCCACCCGCGGAAGTCGTATTCTGCCAGTTTTGGGTACCACTGCGACATGGAATAATCAACTCCCTCGGCGTTATCACGACCGCTCCGACGGACCTGTAGTGGTACCTGACCCTTGAATTGCATGTCGAATTGCGTAGTCTCCCCCGGCAGCACCGGGTGGTCTAATGCTACTTCCAGAATGGTTCCTGTGGTTTGGTAAGATACATTGGCGCCATCCTGTAAGAGTGACTCAACCTTTAAGTACCCAATTTCATCGGGAGACAGTTTAGAAATGCGATCCATAACCCGGCGGTCCGGATCCGAAATGGTCCGGGATCTGATATCCATCATGCTTCCTGGCTGAAAAGCATTGAAATACAGGTGATAAAAGACCCGGTTGAGGGTGTCGGGGGAGTTGTTGGTATACTTCAGTATTTGGTTGCCGGTAAACTGATGGGTATCGACATCCAGATCAATCTCCATATTGTAGTCAACATGCTGTTGCCAGTAGGTGCGCTGGGCCAGTATTTGACCCATTCCAAATAGCCAAACTGTGATTATTAAAAGGATATATCTCATCTAGTTCTGTTTAAGGCAGTCATAATATCAAATTTACAGAGATTAGGCAATCAAAAGGCTTTAAACGCGGAAAACTTGGAACCGCAGCTATCTCCGGAAGAAATATTAACAAGTGACAGATTTGGCGGGCATTTGACCAGGATTTCTGTAATTTTGCCTGGATTTTTAACAGGGAACCAGTGAAAAAATATTTTATAATCGATTTCGACAGCACTTTTACCAATGTAGAAGCATTAGATCTGCTTGGCGAAATCTCGTTGTCAAATTTCAGTGATCAACAGGATCGCCTGCAAAAAATAAAGGAGATTACGGATCAGGGAATGGATGGAGGTATGTCTTTCCGGGAATCCCTGGTTGAGCGCCTTAACCTGCTGCAGGCCAAAAGAGAGCACCTGGACAAATTGGTCCCCGAATTAAAAGAGCGGGTTTCTAAATCTTTTCACAGGAATGAGGAATTCTTCAGAAAACACGCCGATAATATTTATATTCTTTCCAATGGCTTCAAGGAATTTATTGTACCAATTGTAACTGAGTACGGGGTAAAGCCCGACCATGTGTACGCCAATACCTTTGAGTACGATGAAGCGGACAATATTACCGGGTTTGACCAGAATAATATTCTTTCCAGGAACAATGGTAAGGCCCGCCAGATAGAACAGCTTAAGCTGGAAGGCGAAGTGTCGGTAATAGGTGACGGATATACCGACTACGAAATAAAGGAAGCGGGTTTAGCCAGTAAGTTCTATGCCTTTACGGAAAACGTGGCCAGGGACAAGGTACTGGAAAAAGCCGATCATGTGGCGCCCAGTTTGGACGAAGTACTTTACGTGAACAAAATGAACACTGCCATTTCATATCCGAAAAACAGGATTAAGGTGCTCTTGCTGGAAAACATTCACCCCCGGGCAGAACAGATCCTTAGGGATGAAGGGTATCAGGTGGAAACCCATGGTGGAGGTATGGATGAGGAGGAACTGTTGGAGCGGATAAAAAAGGTGTCCATCCTTGGTATCAGGTCCAAAACGCAGATCACCGAAAAGGTGATAGCCAGCGCCCAGAGATTGCTGGCAGTGGGGGCCTTTTGTATTGGCACCAATCAAATTGACCTTCAGGCTTGCCTCAAGAAGGGAATAGCGGTTTTCAATGCCCCTTTCAGTAATACCCGATCAGTGGTGGAACTGGCTATTGCAGAGATCATTATGTTGCTGAGAAAGGTCCCTGAACGAACCAGGGAAATGCATCAGGGTATCTGGAATAAGTCTGCCCAGAACAGCTACGAAATCCGGGGTAAAAAATTGGGTATTATTGGTTATGGGAATATCGGTTCACAGTTATCCGTTCTGGCGGAAAACCTGGGAATGGAGGTTTATTATTACGACCTGGTGGAAAAGCTGGCCATGGGTAACGTGAGACAGTGCCTGGATATGGATGAACTTCTGTCGCTGGCCGATGTGGTAACGCTTCATGTGGATGGCCGGGAGACCAACAAGAACTTTTTCGGCAAAGACCAGTTTGCAAAAATGAAACCTGGTGCGGCATTTATCAACCTAAGCCGGGGATTCGTGGTGGATATAGAGGCTTTGAAGGAAGCGGTTGAGAGCGGGCACCTGGTAGGTGCTGCCATGGATGTTTATCCCCAGGAGCCTAAGAATAACCAGGAAGCGTTCGTGTCGGCTTTGCGGGGCCTTCCCAACACGATTTTGACGCCGCATGTTGGCGGTAGTACCCAGGAAGCTCAGGAGAACATTGGCAATTTTGTGCCAAACCAAATCATACAGTATATCAATACCGGAAGTACTTCCAATAGCGTGAATTTCCCTCAGGTGCTGTTACCTACCCTGACAAACGCCCATCGGCTGATGCACATACATCACAACGTACCGGGAATAATGGCTAAGATGAACCAGGTATTTGCCAAACATCAAATCAATATCGTAGGGCAGTACCTAAAAACCAATGAGACCATTGGCTATGTGATTACCGACATAGACAAAGAGTACGATGCGGAAATGATCGAAGAACTCAAACAGATTGAGGACACCATTCGCTTCAGGGTACTGTATTAGCATTAAAGATTAAGAGTTAGAAATTGACCATTAGGGTTTGCCAGATTTAAAGCCTGATTTGGCAAATTCCTGGCTGCCTGCAGAGATTTCGTAATGGGTAATTTGTATTTTAGGTTATAACATTAACCTGAATACCATGAGCAGCAACTCCTACAGTTTCTTCAACGATGTCAATACCTATGTCGATAAGGCGGCCAGGTTTACCGATCATCCTTCAGGGCTGATTCACCAGATCAAACAGTGCAATTGTGTTTTGCAGGTATCCTTTCCTCTGCGGTTAAAGAAAGGCAAATTCCAGGTGATCAAAGCTTACCGGGTACAACACAGTCATCACAAATCACCGGTAAAGGGCGGTATTCGTTACAGCACCATGGTCAGTGAGGATGAGGTCAAGGCACTGGCGGCGTTGATGTCGTATAAATGCGCCCTGGTTAACGTTCCCTTTGGCGGGGCCAAGGGAGGTGTGAAGATAGACCCTACTGCCTATACGGTTGAACAATTGGAACGCATAACCAGAAGATTTACTTCGGAACTGATCAAGCGTAATTCCATAGGCCCGGCGGTAGATGTGCCTGCACCGGACTACGGGACAGGCTCCCGGGAGATGGCCTGGATCGCCGATACCTATATGACCTTCAATTCCGGTCAGGTAAACGCACTTGGTTGTGTTACCGGTAAACCATTGACTCAGCACGGTATCCGGGGAAGAGCTGAAGCTACCGGTCGCGGGGTGTATTTTGGAATCAGGGAGGCTGTGGATGGATACGATGATATGCAAAAACTGGACCTGTACCCGGGGATCGACGGCAAATCTGTAATTATCCAGGGGCTGGGCAATGTCGGTTACTATGCCGGGTACTATCTGCAACAAAAAGGGGCCATTATTACCGGCATTGCAGAATATGACGGGGGTATTTTTAATCCGCAGGGTCTCGATGTGGAAGCAGTCCAGGAACACCGCAAAGAGACCGGCAGCATTCTCAATTTTCCGGGGGCCGAAAATGTCGAAAACGGACGGGATCTGCTGGAATACCAATGTGATATTCTGATACCGGCGGCTCTGGAAAACCAGATCACCAGGGAAAATGCTGCAAAAATCAAGGCCAAGATCGTTGCCGAAGCCGCCAATGGTCCCATTACCGCAGAAGCAGAAAAAGTCTTGCTTAAAAAAGGCGTGTTTATCATTCCCGATCTCTACCTGAATGCCGGCGGTGTGACGGTTTCGTACTTCGAGTGGCTCAAGAACATCAGCCGGGTATCTTTTGGCAAAATCAATAAAAGATACAATGAGTTGAACAACGAGATGATGGTGAGTGCCATTGAGGATGCCAGTGATACCAATCTCCCGTTCAAACAGCGCAATCAGTTGATCAAGGGGGCAGGGGAGAAGGAACTGGTAGATTCCGGGCTTGAAGGTGTTATGGTAAATGCCTATGGCGAAATTAACAGCATCAGGAAAGAGAAGGAACTGCCCGACCTGCGTACCGCTGCTTTTGTCAACTCACTGGATAAGATCGCCGTTAGTTATCTGGAGTTGGGAGTCTTCCCGTAAAAACATAAAATCCCGAAGGATAACCAACGGGATTTTATATAACCAACTTGAGCATGGAGGTTTATTTAAACCTCTTTAAGACAGGATTTGAGCTATTTGTAGATCGCAACCTTCCACTGTTAGCCTGCTAAAAGCGAGGTCACGCCAGAGGCGTGATGAGGCCCGGTTTTGAAAACAAACTCACTCGGTAATTATTAACTGTTAGGTTTAAAAAACGAGTCCTACTCAAGTGGGTAACGTTTTTAGCTAGTTCAAAGTTACTACATAATTCCGGAATAAAAATTACAAATTCCCTAAAATACTACACGTTTGTAAGGGAATTCAACCGCTGGTTTTATCCCATTAGTTATCAAGTTTGATTTTATTTGCAATCCGTCAATAGATTGCCATTACAGCATGATGCCCAAAAAAATATTCTTTACCCCAGGTCCTTCGGCCCTGTACTTTACCGTTGAAGAACACCTCCGGACTGCACTGCGGGAGCAGGTACCTTCCATCTCACATCGCAGTAAGGAGTTCTCCGCTATTTATCAGCAGACAGAAGAAGGTTTGAAAGCATTGACGGGACTCCCGGAAGATTACAAGCTTTTCTTCACCAGCTCAGCCACCGAGGTATGGGAGCGGATATTGCAATCGGCGGTATCCCATAATACCCTGCACCTGGTAAATGGCGCCTTTTCCCAGAGGTTCTACCAATTTGCAGACCAACTGGGTTATCAGGCAGTGAAACAACAGGTAGATCCGGGAAATGCCGTGACTGTGGACGATTTACCGGAACGTGCATCACCTGAAGTAATTGGTGTTACTCATAACGAAACCAGTACCGGGGTGCAACAACCACTGGAGGATCTGGCGCTGCTGCGGAACAAGTATCCGGATGCACTGATAACGTTAGATGCGGTTTCATCTTTTCCGGTAGTTGATCTGCCCTTCGAAAACATCGATTCCTTTTATTTCTCCGTACAAAAATGTTTTGGATTGCCTGCAGGATTGGGGGGATGGCTGGTCAACCGTCGTTTTATTGAGCGAGCGCTGGAACTGGCACCAACCGGTAGGACCAGTTATCATGGCATAGATTCTTATCTCAGGCATCACAGCAAATACCAAACCCCTTCCACTCCCAATGTGCTGTACATATACTTGTTGGGTAGGGTGATCGGTGATATGCTGGAGAAAGGGCTGGACCGCATACGGATGGAGTCCAGGTACAAATCTGCTATACTGTATCACCTGTTGGAATCAAAACAATCCATTAAACCATTTGTGGTTGAAAAACCCTGGAGGTCCGAGACGGTAGTGGTGGCCGATTCAGGTGATTTTACCGGAAAAATCATGGAGGGATTGTT
>JAUIKU010000007.1 GCA_030430675.1 Bacteroidia bacterium
TTTCCGGCCCGGGTAATACCACCAGCCAGTACCACCAATTCGGGACTGGTGATATTGATTGCGGAAACCAGCCCCAGGGCCAATTTTCTCACGGTTTGCAACCATACATAAGAAGCCCAGGTATCTCCGGATACATAGGCTGCAACCAGATCTTCTGTCCTGGAAAATTTTCCCAGTGAACGTTTCGGCAAGGTAACTTCTCCAATGGCATCTTCCAGGCTTCCGCTAATTCCGGTGATATCCTGATCCTCCACCGCGGAATTGATGCAGAGGTGGCCCAGGTGCCCTGCTCTTTGCAAATTGCCCTGGTGTAGTTGTCCGTTCATCAGTAATCCTCCACCTACACCGGTACCCAGGGTTAGCATGATGACGTTGGATATGCCCTCGGCTACTCCCCACTGAGACTCCGCCACCAGGGCAGCATGTGCATCGTTCAGTACCACAACCTTCCGGTCAAGCAGGCCCGACCAATCAAAACCTTCCAGTCCCTGCAAACGGCCTGGCATGCAAATAATCCGGTGGTTTTCAGGATCAGCCACCCCAGGCGCCGACAGGCCCACACCGGATATTTGCCGGTCGCTGTGAGCCAGTAGTTCCTGGAAAATTTCAGCCACAGCTAACTGCCATTGCGGATCGCCGTCCCTGGTATCTTTGGTGGTTTTAGCCACTATACCCTGGTGGTCGATCAAAACTCCTTTGATAAAAGTGCCACCAATGTCGATACCAACATATTGTCCCATAGCGCTATTCACCGCTTTGTCCTTCACTTACGCACCATCCTCCGTCGACAGCCACCACCTGGCCGGTGATAAATCGTCCCTGGTCCGATAGCAACAGGGCGGTAATGCCATCAAGGTCTTCCGGCTGGCCAATGCGACCCCCATTCAAAGGTTGCTTGGTTTGGATAAACTTTTGAATAACCGGGTCATTGGCAGCCCTTTGTGCCATAGGAGTTTCAACCAGGGCTGGAGCTACCACGTTCACCCTGATGTCGTTTCTGGCATAGTACGATGCCAACGACCTGGAAAAACCAATTATGGCAGATTTGGCAGCGGCATAGGCATGAGTTCCAAAATGAACAGGGGATGGTGAAAACCCCAGTACCGATCCCATATTTAATACTGTTCCCCCGGAACCCTGTTCAAGAAATGTTCTGATAGCGGCACGGTTGGAAAGAATGAGGGAAGTAAGATTGAGCTGTAAGGTGCTGTTCAGACCTTCCAGTGATAATTGATCCAGGGGACCATCACCGGCTTTTCGGCCACTGCCACCAGCCACATGATACAGGCCGTTTAATGGGCCCCAATGCTCCTGGCATTTACCAATGGCAGCCTCAGCCGACCCTTCGTCAGTGGCGTCACCCCGGATAGCGAGGCCATTATGGCCTAGCAGATCACCGGCCCGGGTACAGGAGTCGGCGTTTCTGCCGGTAACTACTACCCTGGCATTAAGGCTTACAAAATGTCTGGCTGCAGACAAACCCAACCCGGTGGTCCCGCCGATAATAACAATATTTTTACCTGAAAGCATTAGACAATCTTCTCGGAAATAACCCCGGTAGATTTATTTTTTATTATAACCTTTTTCCTTCCATCCGGAAGGATTTCATCCTTTATAAGCAAATGGTCGGCATCATAATCCTGGGTTTCTACAGTGTCCGTTAATCCGGTCTGACCTCGCCAGTCATCCAATTCGATGGCTTCCCATTTTTTGGTTTTAGCAGACCGGTAACAGGCATCCATGATGGCGTTTACCACATATCCGTCGTAAAAAGTTTCCATTGGCGGCTTACCGGATTCCAACGCGTTGAACATATCGGTAAACATGTCGGGATATCCCAGTTCATGCACTTCGTCGCCCACCGGGAAAAGCCAGCCCTTCTCACTCTCGGCTTTTTCTGCCACATAACCTTCCATGCCGGCGTCGGTAAACATTTCGAAGCCGGTGCGCAGAAAATGATCCGTTCGAATATTTCCCTCTGTTCCCGCCACTTCATCCCGTAAGTCCATCCCTCCACGGTAGGTCCAGCTGACTTCAAATTGGCTGATGGCACCATTTTCATACCTGACCAGCCCTATAGCATTGTCTTCAGCTTCAATGGGTTTAACCTGGGTAGCTGCCCAGCAGATCGCTTCCACCGGTCTTATATCTTTCCCAATGTAGTTACGTCCTATTTCAATACAATGACATCCCAGGTCTACGATCGCTCCCCCACCTGACATTTTGGAATCCCAGAACCAGTCGCTATGCGGACCCGGGTGAGCTTCACGGGAGCGGGTCCATAGTACTTTGCCCAAGGCTCCGTTTTGCACGGATTTAAGGGCTTTTAAGGTTTTAGGAGTATAGGCCAGATCCTCCAGGTAGCCGTGAAATACACCGGCTTTTTCTACAGATTTCAGCATTTCCAGGGCTTCGTGGGCTGTTCTGGCCAGTGGCTTGGTGCATAAAATGCCCTTGCCAGCCTCAGCAGCCAGCATCACCGCTTCATGATGCATGCTGTTGGGCAGGCCAATTACCACAATATCAGTATCGGGATCCTGAATTGCGCCGGCCATGTCCGTATAGGTTTTAGGTATTTGCCATTGTTTGGCAAATGTACTGGCCCGATCCTGGGTACGGGAATACACCGCATGAACGCGGTCCCTGCTTCTTTGACCATGTAAGCACATGGTGTAAAAGGTACCGATCAGGCCGGTGCCCAGCATGGTGATCTTTTGTGACTTCATATTTAATACGACTTCCGGTTAACGTGCCTGACCAAATATCCATATTACCACTGGCTCATTCTGATATTTTATTATCCTTTTTTTAACAAAATTTCACATCTTTAACCATACCCTTTTATTGTGAAACCAATATTGGAAAAGCTTACTACCCTGGAGCCCAGGTATTCATTTGTGTTGCAAAGGGATCAGTACGACTTTTATCCAACCCCCTGGCATTATCACCCGGAATACGAATTGGTACTGGTGGTTAAGAGTACCGGTCAGAGAATAGTAGGGGATTCAATGGAAGATTTTGGACCTGGAGACCTGGTATTTATGGGACCGAACCTACCCCATGTTTTCAGCAATGGGCCGGAATATTATCAAGGTCGAAAGGAGCTTAGAGCAGAGGCCATTGTGATACATTTTAACGAAGAGTTCTCCGGGCATGGTTTTTTCGATTTACCAGAGATGACGGTAGTGAAAAAACTGTTGTTGAATTCAAGATGGGGGTTGAAAATCCTGGGTAAAACCCGTGAAAGAATAGCGGCTGATATGGAGGCAATGCTGGATCAGCCGCCACCACAAAGACTGTTGAACCTTTTACAAATTCTGGAATTGTTATCCACCTCTAAAGAATACCGGATGCTGGCCAGCATGGGTTATGTACAAACCGACCAACCTGAGGATACCAACCGGATGAACAAGATTTACAGTTATATTATGTCCCGATTCAGGGATCCCATATCATTGTCAGAGGTATCTCAGGTGGCCAATCTCACCCCCCAATCATTCTGCAGATTCTTTAAGTCAAGAACCAGGAAGACTTTTTCCAGGTTCCTGAACGAAGTAAGAATAGGCTATGCCTGTAAGTTGATGGCAGAAGATCATCTAAATATTTCGGACATCTGTTATGAAAGCGGATACAATAACTTATCAAACTTTAACCGACAGTTTAAGCGCGTAGTGAAGAAATCACCATCGGTTTATCGGAAGGAGTACATGTATAAATTGTGATTGAAGTCCCCTGTTGTCGGGAACTTCAACCACCTCGCGGGTTGACTATTTCGGCTACCAGTGCAACCCATCGAAATCATCATACACTGTTATATTTTTTAGTCATTACATATAACCTCAATTTCCACCAATTGTTTCCTCTTTCGTTTGAGTGGTAAATGTGGAGAACATTGAGCTTGTTTTAAACACTACGTCACCTGCACGCTAAAGGCTGCGTAGCAAGCTCAAGGAGGAATGTCAGGTGCTAATTAGACAGCGCATTCTGAATCTCTTCGATACCGAGCCAGTCCTGCAAAGTTTCAGCTTCAACATCCTGAAAACGAATTACCATTCTTTGAAATTCTTCATCGTCCAGGGCATTGGGGTTGATGAGGTACCCACGGTTGGTCGGTTGAATAATATAGCCATAGTAATCACGGAGGAATTTCTGCGGAAACAGGTAGGTGGTTTTTACCTGATCCTCCAGGTCCGCCAGCGGGTAATCGTAGGAATAGACATCGGTTTGACCGGAACTGTAGTGAACAATGGCGAAGGGAGCAGCTCTGGATATTTCTAAGAAGTCAATCAGTTGCAGGCTTTCAAAGAGGGCTGGCAAAGCATCAAAAAATAGTTCTCCGGATTCCTCATTGCTTAACCGTATGAATTGTTCCACAGCATAGGGGACCTGGTTTCGCCTGGGATCGGAAGCCAGAACATAAAGAAACAGCAAGGCACATTGAACCGGTACCTGGTCATTTGACCCTTTCTTGCCCTTAGGGAACAGGCCCAGGTCACGTAGGTCCCGCGCTCTTTCAAAGGGCTTCGACTTGGTGCCAAAAACGGGTTCCAGGATCCCCAGATCAATTAATTCTCTCGGAGTCATGACTTAAGATACTAATATGATATTAATTACACAAATCAATCATTGAAAAATGCGGCAGAGAGCAGAGGGCAAAGAGCATGGGGCACAGAGCATGGAGCAGAGGGCAAAGAGTATGGTGCATGGGGCAGAGGGTGCGCCTTAAAAGTGTAGAGTTAAAAGCGTAAAGCACCAAGCGCAAACCACTAAGACCGCGAGCTGCCAACTGCCCACCTCCCACTGCCCACCGCTCGCCGCTAATTTTTGCCAATTGTCATTGCAAATATCATTGGCTTCTTTAACTTTGTGATCCTTTTTGAGGCTTATGCGAAAGTAGCTCAGCTGGTAGAGCACGACCTTGCCAAGGTCGGGGTCGCGGGTTCGAATCCCGTCTTTCGCTCACAGTTATCCACCAAAGCTTAAATTAGCCGTGGCAGCGTCACGACATGAATGCAAAAGGTGGATAAATTTTTTGAAAGCATATCAATAGTGGATTACTGGTTGATAGTGGTGCTTCAATACTAACGCCGAACGAGGTGTTATATGAACTTAATGATTGGTGGGATTTTGGTTCACACTCAGACCTAAATTCACACTTGCCTGCCGCAAGCAGGTTCACTCAATATGCCCAGGTGGTGGAATTGGTAGACACGTTGGACTTAAAATCCAATGGCCATCTAACGGCCGTGCGGGTTCAAGTCCCGCCCTGGGTACTAGATATTTAGCAGCAGCAACGGTTTTAGCAATTGCTCAGCGTTCACCGAGGGTTTTTAAATTGCCTCTTGTAACCCGTTTTCTTCCTGCGCTCTCGCTCATTTTTCTTTACTTTCATATAGTCAGTGGGATAACTGGGCCTAACGGGTTTGGTGGTATTGCAACCAAAAAGTGATAATATCAAAAGCGCAAATTTGAGTCTGGTCATATTACCTCCATTTTTCACTGTGGTCAGGTGAACAGCTTAAAATAAATATATTCACCATTCCCTATGGAGGCAAGGATTTTACTGTTGATTAAGTCAGACTACCAAAGGCAATAGACGAATGTCAACCGGTCGGTGCGTTTGGTTTACCGAACCATCTGGAAAATTGCCACAATACCCTGTCAATCACCAGAAAGGACTGCATGACGGATACCATCAACAATACCATAGTCATAAGTACTATTCCCGGAAATTTTGGTTCCTGGTATTTCATGATAAAGATCTTTGCTAAGTACTGGGTCAATCTACACTCCACCTCAATCAATTGCATCAAGAAAATGTTAACTTTATGTGGTGTTTTAGCTAGCGTGCTTCACCAAAGTCAGGTAGTTGTGTATTTGTAAGTGCTGTCCAGATAATCCTGCAGACAGCGAGCCAGCGCAATTACATCCGGTTCTTCGAAGCGACTACGGTGAGAGCCGGCTGCTTCAAGCAAATGTACACCACCCTGGGCCAACTTTTGCCAAACCTGATCATCGTGGTTGTTGATACGTTGTACGTTCTGAGAGGTCTGTATTAGGGTTATTTCACCCGGATATGGTTCCCACTGATATTGAAAGTATAAGTTCATGAGATTTTCCTGTAATGACAACAGCTTTCTTTTTCTGGGGTCAAAGCTGTATCTCTGGGTAAGTTGTAACCACCTCTCTTTTGGTCGTTTTAGCAGTTTAACTACCCTGTCTACCACTACCTTTTCTATGGCCTTTGCCGGATTTGACCTAAAACGTTGTTTGAATCGCTGTTTTCGCACATCCATTGGTGTGCGAACCTTTTTCCGTGGAAATAAATGAGTGGGAGCAGAATCTACAATTATTAAAGCATGCAGGCCCTTTCCTGCTTGCTCCAGTTGTTGTGCCATCTCATAGCATACAGGATCACTAAAACAGGTTCCCAGGATTGAGTAGGGTCCCTCCGGCTGTACCTGACGGATTACTTCCAGGTAGTGCCGGGCCATTTCCTCAATGCTGCTATGTTTTTCCTGATCCCCCTCCAAACCCAGAGGCTGCAGCGCATATACCGGTTGCTCAGAATCCAGGTACCGGGTTAATGGGTGATAGAAGAAAACATGACCGCCGCCACCGTGAATTACAAACAGCGGTGGCTTCGAACCGCGAGCACGCATTGGTACCAGAGAAGACCAGTTTGATGAATCGGGCTGTGGCAATGATCTGGCCATGGCTGCAATGGTAGGGTTCTGTATCAGGATTGAAGGCGATATTTTTACTCCGATCTTTTCCTCAATGCGATAAACCAGCTTCATAGCCATCATGGAATGCCCCCCAATCTGAAAAAAATCATCGTTAATCCCGATTGGATACTTATCGAAAATCTCTTCCCATATTTTAGTCAACTTAAGTTCCAGTGAATTGGTTGGCGCCTGATAACCCGGAAAACTGGCGCCGGCGGTAATGTTAGTCTTTATACTGCCATTTCTTTTTGTTTCATGCGTCTGATCGGGTTCTTCGAGACCCTCTAACAAACTATCCAGGTTTATATCTGCGTTTTGTATTACCCGTTCCAACAACCCGCTGATGCCTTCTGAAAGCCATTTCAACTGGCTTTCTCCAATGATATTTTTGTCATAGCACCAGACGACTTCCAGCTGGTCGCCTGGCCTAACTACCAGAGTAAGCGGATAGGTAGTAGTCAGGTCACCTTTTGCCCCTGCTACTTGTAATTCACCTACCTGACGATCTTGCCAAACCAGGTTCTGAATGATTACCAGGGTATTGAACAAAGGTTGATGTACTGGCCAGTCTATCCAGCCCATTATCTTATCCTGGTCCACATAATCGTAGGTACCGGTCTCCGCTTGTGTTTTTTGGATGGTACGAACCATTTGGAGAAATGACAAACCCGGTTTTATATCTTGTCGCACCGGTACTACATTCATGAACAATCCTGTCATCCTATCAATTTCCGGAAACCCGGATGATCGCCCCGAAACGGTGGTTCCAAATACAATATCACGATTTCGTGTCAGCCTAGCCAGCAGGATGCTCCAAATTGAAAGCACCAAACTGCTGAGGGTGATTCGATTGTGTTTCAGGTAGCCGGAGATTCCGGCAGTCAGTTCTTTTTCCAGCATTATCGACCGCTGTTGCATATGTATGGATCTGGTCTTGGTGCGGGCTTCTCCAACTAACGTGGGCTGCTCGAGGTTACCCAGCTGGTTGGTCCAGAAGATTTTGGCTTTTTCAGGATCTTGTTTCTTGAGCCAGTTGAGGTAGGTCCGATATGACGGAGCAGGGTCTTGCTGAAATGTCTTACCCGCTGAGAGTGCCTGGTAACAGTCGAACAGGTCGGAGAAAATCACACCACTGGACCAGCCATCAAATAGTATATGGTGGCAGGACCAAATAAGCACATGTTCATTATCCGAGTATTTTATTAGAGAAAGACGGGTCAGCGGTGCCTTTGATAGTTTAAATCCCTTTCTCTTGTCTTGTTCTCTGAACTCACTGAGTAATTGTGCTTGACGGTTTCGAGTTTCTTTATCCCAGTTAAGATACTGCCAGGGAATTTTAGCGGTTGAATGGACCACCATCACCGGTTTTTCAATTTGTTCCCAGTGTATTGAAGATTTCAAAACGGGATGGAGCTCAACCATTCGCTGCCAGGAATCCCTTAACAGGTCATAGTTCAATGGCCCTTTCAATTTGCATTGAACCTGCAAAAAACCCTGATCGCGGTCCTGTGAAAGACTGTGGATCAGCAGTGTTTGCTGCATATAGGTCAACGGGTAAATACCCTTAATGGTGTCTTTAGTCTTGCTCATCCTGGTCAGAACTTAACTGATCGTACAACCTGTCGAGGTCTTCCTGACTGAGACCAGAATCATCAAAGCTATTCTGATCACCGCTAGTGACAGAAACAACGTCTGTTTTCGTACCACTGTCACCTTGTTTATTGTCAATGGCCTTTGCCAGTTCCTGTATGCTTTGATACTCAAACAAAAAGTCGGGAGACATGTGTAAGCCCATTTCCCTGGCTTTAGCTACAATATGGATACTAATAATGGAATCGCCTCCCAGTTCAAAAAAATTATCTGTGGTACTGATCGTTTCAAGCTTCAGCGCTTCCTTCCAAATTTCCAATAGTTGCTCTTCGGTCCGGTTGAGCGGGTGTATCCGGGTTGATTGGGTGGTATTTATACTGGCCGGCTCCGGCAAATTTTTTACAGCTATTTTCCCATTGGGCAACCTGGGAAACTTCTTTACTACCACTATGACAGATGGGACCATATATGTGGGTAATTTAGCTTTAAGATGGTCCTTGACCACAGCAGAAGTCAGGTCTTCCGAACCACTAACATAACCGATTAATCGTGAGCCTTTGTTTTCCTGGCCCACCTGGTGGAAAGCCCCCTCATTTGACAAACTGGTGGTAGATATAACCAATGATTCCTTCACTCCCGGGTAGCTATTTAGTGCATTCTCTATCTCTCCGGGCTCTATTCTGAAGCCCCTGATCTTTAGTTGACTATCAACACGACCCAGGTAGTCAATAGTTCCATCAAGATTAAAAGTGCCCAGGTCACCGCTTTTATACATTTTTGCCAGGGGTTGGCGGACGAAAGCATCCTTGACAAACTTGGCCTCGGTTAAATGGGGTTTGTTCAGGTATCCGGCGGAAACTCCTTCTCCGCCAATATATAATTCTCCCGCAACTCCTGGGGGGACAAGCTGTTGGTCCTTATCCAGAATATATATGGGAGCATTGGGCAGGGGTCGGCCGATTGGCACAAATGGGTAGTTGTCCTGAGCTTTTATGGGCTGCACCGAGCACCACACCGTTGCTTCAGTGGGTCCGTATTCATTAAAAAGCAGGCATTCTTTAAGTTTTTCATGATGCAGCAGACCAACTTCAACCGGACATACTTCTCCTGCTACAATCACTGTGTTTAAACACTGTAATTTTTCCGTCTGTCCAAAGGACAGAATTAGCCGGTACAATGAGGGCAACAACAAGATATGCGTGACCCGGTGTTTTGCAATTAGTCCAATAAGTTTTTCAAGATCTTGCTCGATTTTGTTGTCAGGTAAAATCAGGGTGCTCCCCACACTAAGCGTCCAGTAAATGCCTGCTACCGAACTGTCAAATGCATAGGAGGACAACAGTAAAAATGCTCCGGGTTGCTTTTGATAATACCTGTGCCTCGATACCGTGCTGTGCAACAGGTTCCTATGGGTGACTTTTACACCCTTGGGACCGGCGGAGCTTCCGGAGGTATAGATTACATATGCCAGGGAGGTTTGGGCTATTTCCGGCAAATCAATACTGCCTGTATCTTTGGATTCCTCAACATCTTCGTAGATCATGGCGTCTACTCCTGTCGAAGCAAATTTGTTAGCTAATTTCTTTTGAACCAGAACCGTATCAATGGCGGCATTCTCAATCATATAGTTGATCCGCTCCTCAGGGTAATCCGGATCAATAGGGATGTAGGCCATTCCCGCTTTCATAATTCCCAGCATGCCGATCAACATTTCAACCGTTCTAGCAGTGCACAGTCCAATCAATTCCACTTCTTTCGAACCATGATGAAGTAGATACTTAGCAAAATGTTCGCTCTTTTCATGTAATGCACCATAGGTCAGCTGCTGGTCCGGGGCGATCACGGCAATTTTGCCGGGGCTGTCCACAGCATGCCGGGTAATCAGGCTTACGATGTCCGTTTCTTCCAATGAGTATTTGCCAGAGCTGCTCCAATGGTTTACGATTTCATGGTATTCCGATTTTTCCAGCATCGGCAACTTCCCGATTGGAACAGAAGGATCCTCCAGGACGCCGTTGATTAAATTGGTAATATGGTGCTGTATATTTTCAATGGCCTCTTTGCTGAATAGCTCTGTGGAGTATTCTAAGGTTAGATCCAGGGAATGGTCTGATTCTGCTACATAAAATGTCAGGTCAAATTTGGATATGCCCAGATCCATATGCCGATAGGTGATCTCAATCTCATCTCCGAACCCTGGTGTTTCCGAATTCCTGTGGTATAGAAACATTACCTGGAACAGTGGGTTAGTACCAGGGTGGCGCTCCGGCTGAAGTTCCTGCACCAATAGTTCGAAGGGAACATTCTTGTGTTGAAAACCTTCGATTACTGTTTTCCTGACTTCAGCCAGTACCTGAAGAAAGCCCAGGGATCCGTGAATACTGGTCCGAAAAACCAGCGTCTCATTGAAAAAACCTATCATCTTTTCCAACACTGTTCTATCCCTATTGTTGACAGGAGCTCCAACCAATAAGTCCGACAAACCGGAATACCGATACAACAGCACCTTATAGACTGACAGTAATAGCACGAACATGGTGCAATCCATCTGTTGACAAAGTACTCTCAGTTTTTTAGTAATCTCAGAGGATACTTTCCATTCCGATAAACCTCCTTTGAATGTTACAGCCCCGGATCTGTTACTGCGGGCCAAAAGTTTGATTAAAGGTAATTCACCGGAGAGTTTGTCTTTCCAGTAGGATAGATCCTGCTGAAATACCGTTTGATTGCGCTGCCAATAGGCAAAATCACGGTATTGTACCGGTAGTGTGGATAGTTCTTCACCACGGTAGGCCCTGGCCCACTCTTCTCTCATTAGCATGCTCGACCATTGATCGGTAATCATATGATGCAGGGTGAGCACCAGATCAAATTTGAAGTCAGTTTGTTTAAGCACAGAGATCCTAACCAAAGGGCCCTGTTGTAAATCAAATGGCTTATTCGCTTCCTCTCTGGCCAGCGTGTCGAAGCTTTCAGGTGAAAGCATGACCGTAGGGATAATGTTTAGCTCTATCCTTGGCTCAGCATGCACCAACTGAACCGGGGTTCCATCTGTCAAAGGGAAGGTGGTGCGCAGTATTTCATGTTTTAATACCACTTTTTCGAAGCTTGCAATTAACCTTTCCAGGTCTGGTTTTCCCGAAAAAGAATATCGTTCTACATAATGATAAAAAGGACTTTTTGGGTTTAACTCCTGTAAAAAGTAGATTCGTTGCTGTCCGAAAGAAAGTGGAATGCCGATGTCATCCGGGGCCGGACCTATATCCTTGGAATTTCCATCCTGATTCAGGGATAGCCACTGCTGAAGCAGCTGATCACTTTCCTTCTTCCTGGAATCACCATGGCTCATATTTCTCCCGGTTTTAATGACAGCACTGAAAGGTACTATACAATTTTGTTCAGGATTTTAGCATAAACTTTCTCCACGAAATTGTCCAATGGCAGATCCACACCCAGGCTGCGATCAAAAAACCAGCTCAGCGCTACCAGGATTAAAAACATGGAACCATAAACTAACACCGGACGATAAACTATTGTTTTTCGCATCAGAAACAATACAGGAAAAATAATACATACTATCATGATTTGCCCTACTTCTACCCCCAGGTTAAATCCCAGCAATGACAATACCATGTAATCTCCACTTAGGCCGATATCGCCCAGTACACTGGCAAAACCAAATCCGTGAAAAAGACCAAAAACAAAGGCAATGATCCATTCTTTGCCATGTGAAAGCAGCGGGTATATATTGTGAAACGCCGCTAAGGCAATTGAAAGTGCAATAACCGATTCTACCAGAGCTGAAGGAAGCTTGATAATTTCTAACGCAGCCAGGCTGAGCGTAATGGTATGGGCAATGGTAAAAAAAGTAACAATCTTTATTACGTAAATAAAAGCTGTTTTAAAGCCGTCAACTGGCTGCCAGGCAGAGGCATAAGGTTTTAAGAACCCCGGGAAAAAGTTGTTAGATGTGCCGGATCCGGGTATTTCCAGGCCATCGCCAGTATCTCGTCTCACTACCGCCGGCAACAGCAGTGCTAAAAGAAAAAGTATATGATCCAGACCGATGTATATATGATGAGTCCCGCTTTTAACCATGGCTGTAAATCCATTCATCACCGAAGAGCCGGACAAATCCAAATGTTGACTGGTTTGATCCGGACTGAAGATCAGTGATACATTGGCTTCGTTGTTGTGAATGCCCGCCTCCCAGTGATACTCGATAACCTGTAGGCCCAGATGGGTACGGTCAATATCGAAGAGAACGCTGTAATCGATATCCAGTCCCTGGGGAGATTCTTCCATGTTTTGCAGGGAAAAATAAAGACGGACAAAATCACCCAGATCAATGGATAAAATCTCGGAGTCTTCAAATGCTATGGCATGGCTTCCGGCCGCTGAGCTAAACTGTACATGCTGCTGATAATATCGATGTATTTCCGCCAGGTAGGGTTCGATATCTTCCACCGTGAGCTCCCGTTGCAGCTTTATTCCAAGGACCCTGCTAAGATCATCGGAGTTGATCTCAAAGTGACCGCCTACGCCATGATCATATATTCGCAGGAAAATATAGCTTTGATTTGGGGCGTGTGCCAACATTCCGGCAGATGAAATAACTAATAGAAGAATTGTAAATAGTATAATTTTTGTTTTCACGGCACGGGGCTTTATTGGTTAGGAGAGGTTGGCCATCTCTCGAAAGGTTTCATTTTTTTCCAGCAGCTCCTGGTATTGACCAACCGCTTTCAGACGTCCCTGTTCCAGGAAATAAATACAATCCACATGCCTTACAGTAGAAAGTCTATGTGCGATAATTATCACTGTAAGATTTCCTGCCAGGTTCTTTAAAGCCTTTATTACGGCATTTTCGGTGATGCTGTCCAGTGCGTTGGTGGCCTCATCGAGAATAAGTAGTTGGGGCTCCCGGTAGAATGCCCGGGCCAGACCCAGGCGCTGTTTTTGACCACCACTTAGACGGACTCCCCGGTCACCAATCAGGCTTTGGTACCTATTTGGCAAATCGTCGACAATAAACTGATGCAGGTTTGCCAATCTGGCGGCGGATTCCACTTTTGATATGTCAATTTCCTCATCGTTTTGCCCAATGGCGATATTGCGTGCCACTGTATCATCGAATAAGAAGATATCCTGTGGTACATACCCTATTTGAAGGTTCCAGGCACGAGAGTTTAGGCTATCAAGTGCATTGTTATCGATTAAAATGCTTCCTTGCTGAGGTTGCAACAAGCCCACTAAAAGATTGACAAGGGTGGTTTTACCAGCTCCAGTGGGACCAACCAGCGCTATTGTACTACCCTTGGGAATATTCATATTTATATTCGCCAGGATGGGGCTGTTGTCATATCCGAAGCCCAGGTTGTTTACCTGGATCTGGTTTTGTAGCAGGGGAAGATGCTGGTGGCTTTTTTCCAGAGACTGGTAAACCGGTTCCAGTTGTAGATCGTGAAAGATTTTATCTACTGTGGGCATGGAATGTCGCAAACTGGCGGCTGCCGCAAAGGCTTTCTGCAATGCCGGTAACAAGCGGTATCCGGCCAAAGCATACAGTGTTAAAATTGGGATCAGTGATTTGACATCACCGGAAGTGATCAGTAAATAAAGCGTAATTCCCAGAATACCACCAAAAGCCAGCACCTCTATGAGATATCTTGGAGTTTGAGCGATAATGTAGACCAGTGGGTGAATTCGGATCAACCTGGAAGAAATTTTCTTATACCGCTCATAGAAAAATGATTCCGCGCCGTAGACCCTTACTGTTTTTATTCCGGACAGAACCTCGGTCAGATACTTTAAAAGTCCTTCATTGGCGGCAATTCGTTCTTCCCCTAACCTGCTTAGCAGTTTGCGCGATACCCGGTAAATCAATAAATAGGAAACACCCAGTATTCCCAATACGATCACTGCCAATTTGGGATCTACCCATAACAACAGGGCAAAAATTACCAGTACGATCAGGCTTCTGGCGGCCAATTCTATTATTGGAATAAGCACTTCTGTAGTGAGTCTCATGGCCTCTACCGTGGTTTTATTGAGCAACTCGGAAACACTGTTATTAAGAAAATACTCATAAGGGCAGCGCAAATAATTGTGTAAAAGACGAATGCTTACGTTGTGGGCGATCTGCCAGGCAAACTTGTGTTGCAGCCAAACGGTAAAGGCGGAAAAGGCGTTTCCCAAAGTCAACAGCACTACCACTGAAAACCCGGTACCGATGAGTCTGGAACGGTCGGTATGCAGACCAAGCCAGTAATAAAAATTTCGTAAGTATTGGTTCTCCGTGATAGTTTCCGGTTCGGCTACCAATTGCATAAACGGAAGAATTGAGGCAATTCCAATCACCTGAAGCAAGGCCATGATCACCAGCGCCAGGAATAACATTCCCAGTCGAAGCCTCTCGGATGAGGTCAGTATTTGTCCAATCTTTTCGATTTGCCGTTTAGTTTGGTATCAGTTGATTTCAGGCTGTCTTTGAAAAAAGACCAGATTGTAAGTTAAGCATATATCCTTTCATATAAAAATGTTCTAATTTATAATTAAAATCGTCATATTTTCATTAACTTACCTATCCTTTTGTCCTTAAATCCGGACATTTTATAAACATACTTCTTGGTAAAAGGTTAATAGAAACAGCAATAAATTTTTCAATTTGGAAAAAGCAAACGATACCACTTTAATACTTCAGGGGTCGGACGTCGAGTCAATAATTCAGCATCATGGTTTGAATAAAATTATGGATGTCTTAATTGAACGATTGCAAGATGCCATAGCCTCCTACCTCCCGGATAAAATACAGATTCCGGTACGCTCGGGACTTCACTACCAGCATCCTCATGATGGTTTAATAGAGTGGATGCCCCTGTTGCATACCGGGGAACAGGCAATAATTAAGGTGGTGGGTTATCACCCATTCAACCCTGAGGTTTATCAAAAGCCCACCATACTTTCGACAGTTTCGTCGTACGATGTAAGTACTGGCCATCTGACTGCGGTAATTGATGGTGTTTTGTTGACTGCAATCAGAACAGGTGCGGCCTCGGCAGTAGCCAGTAAATACCTGGCACACCCTCAAAGTTCGGTGCTGGGCATCATTGGGTGTGGCGCGCAGTCAGTAACCCAGTTACATGCACTGGCCAGGGTATTTCCCATTAGAAAGGTCCTGATTTATGATATTGACCAGGCTGCGATCAATTCTTTTGCTTCGCGCATTGAACCCTTGCAACTCGATGTTGAGATCGTTGCTAAAGAAGCCAATCAAATAGCTGAAGAAGTAGATATTTTAGTTACCGCCACCACTGTAGAGGTTGGAGGCCGCCCCTTGTTCGAACAACTAAATACCAGATCCCACCTACATATTAATGCCGTGGGCTCTGACTTTCCAGGCAAGGTTGAGTTACCACTGGACCTGTTGAAAAGGGGTTTCGTCTGCCCGGACTTCCCGGAACAGGCCCGGGAGGAAGGAGAATGCCAGATGCTGCAGGAGCAGGAGATTGGACCTTCCTGGGTGGAGGTTATTAAAAACTACGCAGATTACAAACACCTGCCATCAATGTTGACAGTGTTTGACTCAACCGGCTGGCCATTGGAGGACCTGGTGCTGATGGAAATGTTCATCGCATACGCCCGGGAGTTAGGCGTGGGACAAAAAGTAGCACTTGAACTTGTTTTGGAAGATTCGAAAAGCCCATACCAATTTATCAATACCAAGAATGCGCAGATTAAGGTTACTAAATCTGCCGGTTAACCATAATTAAACACAACTATGCATAAAAGTGGAATAATACTTGTTTTTGTTATCGTGCTCAGTTGTCATTATGGCATGTCGCAGTCGGTGAATGGTATCGTGGTGGATCAGGCTGGTGACGAGATCCCCGGTGCCTATGTAAATCATTTGGGATCTGACCAACATACTCACACCAACGAACATGGCGAATTTTTTATCAAACAGGTAAAAGTACGGGACACCCTGGAAGTACGGCATATAGGTTTTGAGACGGTGCAATTTATAGTCAGGGATCTCAATCGGTCGGTTGAGATCAAAATGACTGAATCTTTACTGAGATTAAGTGAAGTAGTAGTGGAAAAATCCACCAATTCCCTGAGTTTGTTACGCAGAATTGATCTGGTGACCAATCCGGTAAATTCTTCCCAGGAGTTATTGCGCAAGATACCCGGGTTATTTATTGCCCAGCATTCCGGTGGGGGGAAAGCAGAACAAATCTTTCTTCGCGGATTTGATCTGGATCACGGTACCGACATAAATATTACGGTTGATGGTTTGCCTGTAAATATGGTGTCCCATGCCCATGGACAAGGCTATTCCGATCTACACTTTTTGATTCCCGAAACCGTGGAGGCCATTGACTTCAGCAAGGGGCCATATCAAACCAATAAGGGTAACTTCACCACCGCCGGATACGTCGATTTCAAAACAAAGCAGGATCTCGACCAGAGTTTAATATCTGTTAAAGCAGGTCAGTTCAACACCCTGCGAACGGTGGGTTTATTTGATATGGATTTTTCCGAAAATTCCAACGGTTATGTAGCTGCTGAGTACCTGGGCTCCAATGGACCTTTTGACAATCCGCAAGATCTGACCCGAATTAACCTGGTAGGTAAATTTACCTCCAGTCTGGACGACAACCAGGGAAGAATATCGGCAACATTGATGCATTTTGACAGCAAATGGGATGCTTCAGGCCTTATTCCCCCCCGGGCGGTTGAGTCCGGTATGATCTCCCGGTTTGGGTCCATAGATCCTACTCAGGGGGGTGAAACCAGGCGTACCTCGGCCATACTTGAATACGACAGAGCGGTGAACGAGCTGACGTTTCTGAAAAACAGGGTATACTATTCCGCCTATGACTTCGACCTGTTTTCTAATTTTTCATTCTATATGAATGATCCTGTCAATGGCGACCGGATTCGGCAACGGGAGGATCGTACCATATTTGGTTTTAACAGTGAATTGACCCGTACAACCTATGTTTCCGGGAAGGAATTGGAACTTCAGGTTGGCATTGGTTTGAGGAACGATCTGGTAGATGACCTATTGCTTTCAGATGTAATAGACCGGTACACTGCTAAGGATACCACGCAACTGGGCGACGTTAATGAACTCAATGCATTTACTTATTTGAACGCCGAGCTGGAAATCGGGAAGTGGCTGTTAAATGGGGGACTGCGATTGGATTATTTCGACTTCCAATACCGGGATCACCTGGGTGCAGACTATCAGCCGCAGACCAGGGATAAGGCCAGGGTAAGTCCAAAATTGAATTTTATCTACCATCATAGTAGTGATCTTCAATTCTATGTCAAATCGGGTATTGGCTTTCATTCGAATGATACCAGGGTATCGGTTACCAACCAGCGGGAGGTATTGCCCGCGGCCTATGGGGTTGATCTGGGAACCATTTGGAAGCCTATCCCACGGTTAGTAGCAGATGTGGCTTTCTGGTACCTGTTCCTGGACCAGGAGTTTGTTTATGTGGGTGATGAGGGGGTAGTTGAACCCAGTGGACGAAGTCGACGCACCGGGGTGGATGTAGGGCTGAGATATCAGCTGAGCGACTGGTTGTTCGCCGATGCTGATTTTAACTATTCCAGAGCGAGAAGTGTGGATGAATCGGAATTTAACCAGTTTATTCCATTGGCTCCCGAAATCACTGCCATGGGGTCAATCAATGTGATAAAGGGCAATTTTACCGCGGGGATTCAGACCAGGTATTTAAGTGACCGTCCGGCTAATGAGGACAATAGCCTGGTGGCCGAAGGTTATGTTGTGACAGATCTGAACCTCGGTTATAATTTAAATAAGATACACTTTCAGATAAACGTTGAGAATCTGTTCGATCAGGAGTGGAAAGAGGCCCAATTCGCTGTGGAGTCCCAACTGCAATCTGAGACCCAACCGGTGGAAGAAGTGCATTTCATACCTGGTACCCCGTTATTTGTAACCGGAAGTATACAGTACACTTTTTAATCTTTATGGATTTTTCCTGGACAGAAGAACAAGTTGCCATTAAAGAAAAAATGGTGGCATTTGCTCAGAAGACCCTGAGCGATGACGTGATCCAGCGTGATCTGTCCGGGGAGTTTGCCAGAGACCTCTGGAGTAAATGTGCAGATTTTGGGATACATGCATTGTCAGTTCCCTCCCAATATGGTGGAGCGGAAGAGGAGGTTGATATTCTTACCGCCATGCTGGCCATGGAGGGACTGGGATACGGATGCAGAGACAATGGTTTGACCTTTGGTTTGAATGCCCAGATGTGGACAGTGCAATTACCCATTGTTCAATTCGGTACCGAGGTACAAAAAAGAAAGTTCTTACCTGGATTACTGGATGGAACTTTGATCGGTGCGCATGCACTTTCAGAACCTGAAGCGGGATCCGATCTTTTTAATTTGCAAATGACCGCCAAAAAAGTAGATGGGGGTTATCTGTTGAATGGTACCAAGTGCCTGGTAACTTTTGCTCCAATAGCCGACCTAGCTTTGATTTTAGCCAACGTTAATCCGGAGTTGGGAAAATGGGGCATCACGGCATTTTTGGTGGAGCGGGATACCGAGGGTTATACAGCCGGTCCGGTGAAGAGTAAAATGGGGCTAAGGACTGTACCATTTGGAGAGATCCTATTGGAGGATTGCCTGGTACCGGAATCGAATCGACTGGGAACTGAAGGTTCTGGATTTAGCCTTATTAATCATTCGTTAGAATACGAACGATGCTGTATACTGGCCAGCCAGTTGGGTGCCATGCAAAGACAGTTGGAGGAAGCCCTTGATTTTGCAAAGGAAAGAGTGCAGTTCGGCCAGACCATTGGCAAGTTTCAGTCGGTTTCCAACCGGATTGTTGATATGAAGTTGCGGCTGGAAACTTCCCGGTTATTGTTATATAAGGTGGCCTGGCTAAAAAAAATGGAAAAACCGGCCATGCTGGAGGCCGCATTGCTAAAATTACATTTAAGTGAATGCTTTCTGGATTCAAGCCTGGATGCCATTAGAACTTTCGGAGGTGGCGGCTATTTATCCGACTGGGGAATTGAACGGGATTTAAGGGATGCTATCGGAGGCACCCTTTATGCAGGCACCTCAGATATACAGCGGAACATCGTGGCCAAATTGTTGGGATTATAGGGTTAGGAGCATGACCAGAATTCTTACTCATATGCTTCAGGCCACTACGGAAAAGTATCCGAACCGAGTAGCGTATAAAAACAGCAAAGAGCATTTGACCTATGAACAGCTGGTTTGCCAGTCAAATCAGCTGGCAAACGTGCTCATCCAGTCAGGCATCAAACCCGGTGACCGGGTGGGTATTTACCTGGACCGTTGCCTGGAAACTGCGGTAGCCGTTTACGGCATACTTACTGCCGGGGCGGCTTTTGTGCCTCTGGATCCGGCGGCACCGGCAAATCGGACTCAGTTTTTGTTAGAGGACTGTGCTATCCAACATTTGATAACCAGGCAAATCCTGGCATCCAAACTGAAAAACGCACTGCCACCTAACCATAGGATGAGATTGGTAGTAGGGTTTGACCCGGCAGAATCTCCAGTTTATATGACCTGGGCACAGTTGAGAGAAGCAGACAGTACGGCACCGGTCATTCAAGTGAAGGAACATGACCTGGCATACATTATGTATACATCGGGATCTACCGGCTTACCCAAAGGAATAATGCATACCCACTACAGTGGATATAGTTATGCGAAGTTGGCCGCAGATCTCTATAAGATAAGAGAACAGGATATTATTGGAGGTCATGCCCCCCTACATTTCGATATTTCGACCATGGCCTACCTCACGGTGCCCTTGGTGGGTGCATCAGCCGTGATTATTTCAGATGCACACACCAAATTGCCGGCAAGCCTTGCTCAATTGGTTCATGAAGAAAAATTGACCGTATGGTACTCGGTACCCCTGGCTTTGATCCAGATGCTGAATTATGGACTATTGGAGGAAAAAGAGATGCTGAATCTTCGGCTGGTGCTTTACGGAGGAGAACCGTTTCCGACCAAGTACTTACGAGAACTAATGCTGAGGTGGCCGCAGGCAAAGTTTTGCAATGTATATGGGCCTGCTGAAGTAAATCAGTGTACCTATTATTTTATCCCTGAACCTCCAGTTGAGAATAAGCCGGTTCCAATTGGAAAAGTGTGGCCGGAAACGGAAATGATGGTGATTGATGCATACGATCAGGAGGTTTTGCCTGGCGAACAGGGAGAACTTTTGATTAACAGCACCACCATGATGAAAGGATACTGGAACAATCCTGATTTAACAGAAAAATCACTGTTAGCTACAGGCGAGGCCGGTTTGAGTTTCTACCGAACCGGTGATTTGGTAGTTCAGGATGAAAAGGGAAACCTCCATTTTCATGGTAGAAAAGATCGCCAAATTAAAACCCGGGGCTACCGGGTGGAACTTGAGATGATTGAGACCTTGTTAAAAAGTTTGGATGAGGTAAAGGAGGCAATTGTTTTCACAAAGACCGATGAACCGATGGGAACTGTAATTGAGGCAGCTTTCATACCAGAAGAAACCTCCAGTGATATAAGTTCGTTGGTCAAAGGAAAATTGGCTGAAAAACTGCCCAAATACGCAATTCCCACCAGACTGTATCAGGTAACGCACTTACCAAGAACTACTACGGGAAAGATTGATCATCAAATGTTCCGTAAACAGATAGGAATAAGCAGTAAGATATGAAGGAAATAATTACCGCATATATCAATGAGGAAATACTGGGGGGAGCTCAGGCTGTTGAAGTAAACGCTGAGGATGACCTGTTGGGTAGCGGACTGCTTGACTCACTGGGTATGATGGCATTGGTCGCCTTTATTGAACAGCGATTCAACACCAAAATCCCTCCACAGGACATGACTATCGAAAACTTCCAAACGATTCAATCGATTTCCAATTACCTGAGAAAAAGGGATGTAGCCTGATGATCTCCAAAACTGGGTATTCCACTTATGATCTAACAAAAAGTCAACTTATGTTGTGGACGGGTCAGGAACTTAATCCTGCCACACCACTCTACAACATGGCTCTGACATTCGATATTGAGGGGTCGATTAATCCCGATGTTTTCGGGAAATCATTTCATAAGTTGGTGGAGTATTGTGATGCCATGAGACTCACATTTGCAGTTAAGCACGGGGAACCTTTTCAGAAGCTCAACCAGGAAGTACCATATCAGTTTGAATATTTGGACTGGTCCCAAGAGGCAAAACCATTGGTACGATCCGGACAGTGGGTCCAGGAAAATAGTCGACGCAAGCTGGACCTTTCCCGCTGTGCATTCCATTCGGCACTTATCCGCCTCCACCCCAACCGTCATATTTGGTTTTTGAATCAACATCATCTTATCACCGATGCCTGGTCGGTTTCAATCCAATACCGAACCATGGCAGCCATCTACCAGTCATTAATAAATGAACAGTCCCTGCCCAGGCGTCTGCCATTATATTCCAGTTATATAGCGCATGAAAGCAAAATAAGGAAGGAACAGGCAAATGCCGAAGCGGAGCGGTATTGGCAGGACCAACTCAGTATTACACCCGAACTGCCTAAGTTGTATGGTCATTCCCAACCGGTATTTGGCACCACTACCACCAGGGTAACCCTGGATCTTGGAAAAGAAAGATCTGACAGGTTGCGAGCGCTCACTCTGGAGGAAGATCTTAAGGCCTGGACTCAGCATCTTTCGTTGTATAACATATTTGCTACGGTGTTGTCGGTTTACCTTTTCAGGGTCACCGCACAGGATAGAATTTCGTTTGGGACTCCTGCCCACAATCGTTCCACCTTACCTTTTAAAAGTACGGCAGGACTATTTATCGAACTGTATCCAATCATCTGCAAGCTGGCGCCGGCTCAAACCTTTCAGTCCGTTTTCAGAGATCTTCAGGAACGGATTCATGAGTTTCTTAAAAATGCAAAACCGGGGGTGGCCTCTGCCAATCTCAACCGCAGTTTTCATGTGATCCTCAATTATATCCACGCTGAATTCTCGGATTTTAATGGACTTCCGGTAAAATCGACCTGGATACATCCCGGGCATTGTGATCCTCGTCATTATCTGCGGGTCCAGGTACACGATTTTGACGCTTCTGGTAGTATCGAAGTTAACTTCGACCTCAATCACGAAGTATTCGGAGCGCAGCAATTTGGCAATATTTCACAACATTTTTTGGCCTTGCTGGACGCGTTTATTGAAAACCGGCGACAGACCATTGACAGACCTCCAATTCTTGCCCCTGAGGAGAAACGAGTCCTGACGGAAGACTTCAATGGAACCTATGCCCCGGAATCGGCCGCTCTGATGAAACAATTTTCATCTGCCTGTCATGACTACCGGGACCGTACCGCGATTGAATGGAACGACCAGCGAATGACCTTTGGTCAACTGGAGCAGGAATCCAACCGGATGGCTGAATATCTTATGCATTTGGGAATAGCTAAAGGGTCCGTAGTGGTAGTAAATTTATATCGTTCTATCGATTATTTCGTGGCGGTGTGGGGTATCTTAAAACGCGGGGCGATATTCATCCCATTAGCCAGTAATACGCCCGTTAACCGGTTGAAGCATATAATAGCAGATGTTGAGGCTTCCCTGGTAATCACCGATTCCGTTGCAGCCGGGCACTGGTCAGCCCTTCGAACAGGTATCGTTACAGATTTCAGGAATAAGCTTGTGCAGTATTCCCCTGGAAAAACCAATGTTAATATCCACAGTGCGGATCCGGCTTATATTATTTACACCTCAGGGTCAACCGGCAGTCCCAAGGGAGTAGTTGTCAGTCACGGAGCATTGGTAAATTATTTGGCTTCGTCCAAAAGTATCTATCTGGAAAATGACAGGCAGCAACAACCTCCTGTTTTTCCGTTTTTCACAAACATTTCGTTCGATCTCACGATAACCTCGGTATTTCTTCCCATACTCACCGGGGGGAAAGTAATCGTTTATCAAGAACCTAAGGTCGGTCCGGACCTGACATTGTTGAGTGTAGTAAGGGAAAACAAGATCAACGCCATTAAGCTGACCCCGGCACATTTGGCACTGCTTAAGGGGCAATCATTTGCTGCTTCCAACGTGAAGCTTCTTATTGTGGGTGGAGAAAATCTAAAGTCCCCGGATGCCAAAAGTGCATTGCAATCCTTCACTAATGCTCCTGTGTTATTCAATGAGTACGGCCCTACTGAAGCAACGGTTGGTTGTATCGTCCATCAATACCAGGTCGCTGATCTTGAATCACCATCGGTGCCTATAGGAAAGCCCATTCAAAATATGAGAGCTTATGTTTTGAACAGTGGTTTAAACCTTCAACCAGTTGGTACCACCGGTGAGTTGTATCTGGCTGGAGCAGGGTTGGCCAATGGCTATTGGAATATACCTGATGACAATAGTTTTATTGATGATCCATTTTATCCGGGCACAAAAATGTATGGCACCGGTGATCTGGTCTTTATGAACAACAGACATGAGCTGGTGTTCCTTGGGAGAAAGGATGAGCAAATTCAAATCGGAGGTGCCAGGGTAGAATTAGGTGAGATTGAATCACAAATATCCCAGCATCCACGGATAGACCAATGTGTTGTTGACGTGGATTTAGGCGGGGAAACCGTTGATTCGCCGGAAAGGTATTGTTCAAAATGTGGTATTCCGTCTAATTATCCGGGCATCATCTTCGACCAGGAAGGGGTATGTGATTTGTGCCTTTCCTTTGAGCAATACAAGCAAAAGACCGGGGCTTACTTTAAGCGGAAAGATGAATTGAGGACGCTGTTGTCCAGTGTATCACTGGATGAATCCCGGGAGTACCACTGTATAATGTTATTGAGTGGGGGTAAGGATAGCACTTATGCGCTATCACAATTGGTGGAGATGGACATAAAGGTACTGGCATTTACACTGGACAACGGATATATCTCGGACCAGGCCAAGTCCAACATTCAAAGAGTGGTTAATGCCCTTGGTGTCGATCATGTTTTTGGTGAGACCAGGGCCATGAATGAAATCTTCGTCGATAGCCTGGAGCGATTCAGCAATGTATGCAATGGATGTTTCAAGACTATTTACACCCTGAGCACAAATCTGGCAGTTACAAAGAATATCCCTTTTATTGTGACAGGCTTATCCAGGGGTCAATTTTTCGAGACCCGTTTAACCGAAGAGTTGTTCCGAAAGGAGACCATTGGACCGGAAGAAATTGACCAAACCATATTAGAGGCGAGAAAGATCTATCATCGCACGGAGGATGCGGTAAACAGGTTGTTGGATGTTTCTGTTTTCCAAAATGACAGGGTATTCGATAAGGTCCGTTTTGTGGATTTTTATCGGTTCTGCGATGTGAGTATGGATGAAATGATGCAACACCTGGATCAAAAACTTCCCTGGGTACGGCCCACAGATACCGGAAGATCAACCAATTGTCTGATTAACCAGGCAGGGATCTATATTCATAAGAAGGAAAGGGGTTATAGCAACTATGCGTTTCCCTATAGTTGGGACGTCCGAATGGGGCATAAAACCCGAGAAACCTCTATGGAGGAGATCAATGAAGAAATTGATGAACAGCAGGTCCATAAAATCCTAACTGAAATAGGGTATGATCCAGTGGCGGCACATCCGCAACAAAAACAATTGGTGGCTTATTACCAGTCTGATAAGCCAATTTCCAAAAAAGAAATTCTGGATCACTTATCGAAATTGCTGCCGGATTATATGATTCCGTCAAAATATGTCCAACTGGAAGAGTTTCCCCTAACTGCCAACGGAAAGGTGGATCGCAAATTGCTAAAAAAGACCGGCAGTGAACGAAAAGCAGAACACAGTAGTAAACCTCCCGTTACCATGATAGAAAAGAAAATTCACAGTATTTGGTCAGAGGTGCTAAATACAGATGAATTTGGCATCGATGAGGAATTCATACAGGTGGGGGGAAACTCACTGGCAGCGATACGAGTGATGTCCAGGATAAATGAATTTTTCAAACTAGGTCTATCCCTCTCCAGTATCTTCGAATTTTCGACTATTGAGTCATTTTCAGGTTATGTAGAAGAAACCATCAAACAATTAATCGGACCTCAAACCTGAGCAAAAAGATCCCCGTATTTTACTTCTTCAATAACTAACTGGCTCGGAATGGCCTCTGCTGCTACACACCCCAAGTACTCCTTCCCAAGGGTAAATGGTTTTAAATACCAAAGCCTGTGGTCGTATGTTACCGTTTGATTCTCTACAATAATATCCTCCAAAGGAATGGAAAGTCCCCGTCCATCCGCTTTTATCACACTTTCTTTTATACTCCAGTACTCAAAGAATTTTTCGAATTGATCAGGATGCCCTTGAATTTCATTCCATTGATTACCGTTCATGGTCCGTCTAAAATCATTAAAATCAATTTCTCGTTTCAACTCTATATCCACACCAATCCGATTGTGATAACCCAGTGCGCAGGTCACTATTTTTCCCGCATGTGCAATATTGAAATCCACAGTTGCACCCGGTAGGTAAGGACGGTTTAAGGAGGTAAGGGACAATTGGTTCAGATCAAGATCTTCTTTACAAACCGCCTTCCAGGTTTTTTTAAGCAGCAGTAATCCGTAAAGATGCCTTAGTTTGTCTTCCTTTCTTCTAAACCTCACATTTTTTGCCATTAAACTTTGGGGCAGAGTTCGCAAAAACCTCTCCACCTGGCTCGATGATGGCTCCGTGATTTTGGTATAGGTAACTACCAAAAGTTTATCATCATTTGGCATTTCAGTGGCACTCATATCATTTACCCTTTATCATGGGGACAAACCTTACCGGTATGATATCCTTACGGGTGACTTTCCGTGCATTTTTTGTTAATACCACCAGCTCCTGATAGTGCTTGCCTACAGGTAATACCATACGTCCCCCAATGGCTAGTTGCTCCACCAGATCCTGAGGAATTTCTTCAGGAGCGGCAGTAACTATTATCCTGTCAAATGGAGCATGCTCAGGCCAGCCCTTATACCCATCACCGTACCTCACCTGAACGTTTTCATATCCTAATTTCTTCAGCAGTTCTGTGGAGGACTTTGCCAGAGGCTCCACGATCTCCATAGAATAGACGGACTCAGCCAGTTGTGACAGTATGGCCGCCTGATAACCGGACCCGGTGCCTATTTCCAGTACTTTTTCACTCCCGGTTAGTTCCAGCAGTTCGGTCATTAACGCAACGATATATGGCTGTGAAATGGTTTGATCATAGCCGATTGGCAATGGTCCATCCCGATAAGCCATATCCCGTTTAGAAATCGGAACAAAAAGATGTCTGGGGGTAGTGCGCATGGCTGTGAGCACGCGTGTATCACTGACGCCCCGTTTTTCAATCTGAGACTGAACCATCTTTTCTGCCAGGAGTTGCCATTCACCACCTGTCTGAGCCAAACATTCTCCGACCGATGATGCGGAAATGATCAAAAGCGATAGCCAAAGTCTCAGAACCTTCATGAGGTTGTAAAGGAGAGGAGTATTATTATGTCAACTTATGAATACTGCCCAATTAAATTAGGCCACTCCATATTGTCCCAATCCATACAGTTTGAAAGCATTGTCCCAATAAAGTTTGTTCAATGCATCTGTGGACAAACCAATTCCGTCAATTTTCCAGTTTCCCTGTATAGGAGTGGGGTGATCGAATTGTTTGTCTTCGGTTTGAAAATACCTCCAGTGGGTATTGTAAAACCATTGGTCTTCTTCCCTGGAGAATATTTTGGTTGGCCCGGCACCCTGCACATCACCCTCTTTACCAAAAATACGATCGGTGCCAAACATCAACCGGTCCTGGTGTTTTTCAAAAAAGGCCTTGCCAGCGGATGCGGGATGCCTGCCGAATTCTCCCAGTCTGGCACTAGTATCAACATACATATTGGGCATCTGATCCATCCACTGATCAACCACATCCAGATTTTCAGAGAAATTGGCGCCATGTACGCATTGAAACTTTAAATCCGGAAATGCTTTGATCACATTGTTGCGCTGATCCAGTACTTCATCACGGGGGGGATAGACAGACCTGTCGGCAAATGACCAGTCAGGATGCAGCTCCAGTTCCTCCCAGCGTTCGTTGTCAGAATTCCAGGGCTCAAAGAACGCCACCGGGTCTACCGTGTGAAACGCCACTAGGCATCCAATGTCCTGAGCGCGTTGCCATATGGGCAACAGCCTTTCGTCGTCGATGCTTACCAGGTTGCCCTGGGGGTCTTTCACGGTTAAGCCCAGGTTCTTCCATATTTTTACCCCGTGTGCGCCCTGTTCCACGGCTGCCTCCAGCAGGTCCGGTGCCCGGTTGACATAATCAGGGTCTTCCTGCCACTTTCCCCATTCAAAAATATACATCATACCCAGCCGGTCCTTATGGGGCTGATAGGCTTTTTGGAATTTTTGGAAATTTTCACCACCAATCCCAATGTTCATGCCGTACCGAATGTGATTTTCATCCATTACCCGCAGGCACCGGTCAATGGTTTCGGCCTGTACATGAAGATGTGAATCAATTACTTTGTTTTCCGTGGGGGATATTTCCGGATCCATTGATGCGGTATTAGTACTTTTGTTGCAGCCTCCAAAACCTGTGAGTAAGCTTCCGGTAGCATAAATTCCTGATGTGACAATAAAATTTCGTCTATTAAGAAGTGTCATGACAAATACGTGAATTGGTCAATTTACTAAAATTTGTAATAAGTGCACCAGAACGGCCTAATGCTATTACTGGCCCCCCGGGCACATGGACCAATGAGTCAATAGGTGCTAAACTTAATGGGTTATTCCTTTACATGATACAGCACCCCAATATCGAAGGGTGACCAAATGGCGGTCCGTATCCCAGCTTCCTTCAGTCCCCGGTTTACCCAATTGTTACAGGTGTGAAAACAACTAAAACGACCTTTGGCCAGGTAAAATTTGTCCCGATCGGAATATCCCTCCGCCTGAACTGCCAGCAAATCTCCAGCCGAGTCCCGGACGAAGGTATTTTCAAGGTACTTCCTGATTTGTTGCTCCTGTTCCTTACATAGGTTCAAAGGCACCCAACCCTGGTAGTGGTTTTGCAGCCACACTATATGAAGCGCGGCCTGACCACTATTGAATAATGCTCTAAAAGCGGGCCCCGATCGTAAATCAGACCAGGTTGGGGTATTGATATAAAAGTCCTTTTCCCCCCAGCCTACTACCATGAATTCCGCCCAATGCGGCGGGTCTAATTTGGCCACCATCTCTGGTGACAGCTGATCCGGGCGCATAATTAGGTCCAGGTGTACCCCATTCGACCACAAATAGACCACGCGGTCTTTCGCACAGTTTGACTGAGGTGGTTTACTGGGAATTAATGCCAGCACCAGAGCAACCGCCAGATACAGGAGTACTGAACCTCCTGTCAGGAGCGAAAAATATTTAATAAAACGGAGCAATTTAATCCTGGTTAATTAAACGTTTTGCTCTCTATCCAGGCCATCAAGAAAGACCTGGGCAGTGTCCATTAGTCCCTGTTGCCGTCCTGTGGACATTTTATCGAAATTTGTAAGTAACATCTTTAACCTGGGATTTTGTGAAAAGAAATCTCTGTTTACACTCAGAAAACGCCAGAACAAAGCATCCCAGGTTTTCCCAATTGCCACGCTCAAAGTCACTCATTTTACGCAGGTAATTGCTACCACTAATATAGGGTTTGGTGGCAAACAACCCGCCATCGGCAAATTGGCTCATGCCATAAATATTGGGTACCATTACCCAGTCATAAGCATCGATGAACAACTCCATAAACCAACGGTACACCTCATCCGGATCAAATTCGCACAACAACATGAAATTACCAAGGATCATCAGCCTTTCAATGTGGTGGCAATAGGCGTACTTCAGGACTTTCCTTATCACCTGATCCACGGGAGTAATTCCCGTTTCTCCCGTATAAAAACTTGATGGGATCTTTCGGGTGAACCCCCAGAAATTTTTGGTCCGCTCCATTGGGCCATAATTCTGATATACTCCCCGAACAAACTCTCTCCACCCTAGAATTTGTCTAACCAAACCCTCGGTTGAATTAATGGGTATCTCATGCTGTGAGGAGTATTCCAGGATTCTTTCAATAAATTCTCCCGGAGTCACCAGCCCGGTATTAATTAAGGGTGACATCACACTGTGATGCAATACCAGGGCTCCGCTAACTATGGCGTCCTGATACGTGCCATATTCCCGGAATCTTGCCTCCAAGAACTGGTCCATCCATTTAACAGAAGTGTCCCGATCCATTGGAAATACCGGCGAATCAGGTATGTCTCCCGGATTTTCCCCGAAATGCTGCTCTACGTATTTTTTAGCATCAATGAAATGCTGGGTCTTCTTTGGATAAGTTACTTTCGGAGGTTCACTATGTGAAGGAAATTTTCTTCTGTTTTGAACGTCGTAGGTCCATTTCCCTCCCTGCGGCTCCCCCTTACCATCGAGCAAAATTCGGTGTAGTTTTCGCTGTTGTTTGTAAAAGGCCGTTTGAAATAGCTTTTTCTTCCCTGACTTGAAATAATCCAGCTCTTCGATACCATTGATAAACAGGGGCGACTGGTACCGGTGTTGTTTGATTCCGTGCGCGGTACTTCCATGGCTGATCCTGCGAGAGAGCCAGTCATCAGTGGGATCCACAAAATGAATTTCTTTTACTCCCTGTTGATGCAGGTGCACTATCAACTGCCGGATATCGGCACATTCATCATGGGCATCGATATAATGTACTTCATTTCCCGCTGATCGCAATTTCTCTTGATAGGCCTTCATGGAAGTCCTGTGAAACAGAATTTTATGCTTGTGGAACTGGTATTGGCGGAAGAACAGGTATTCCTCAATCAAAAAATTGACATGACCATTTCCCACAGCCGGATGGTTTTCAAATAGTTGATGAGGAAAGATCAGGTTAACTTCTGTCATCTGGTATCTCTAAACCTGACGGGTACTGCGAACCTCATTATATTGGATCCAGTGGTTTGGCAGATGCTATTCCCCGGATCATTCTGCTAAACATGATGCTATGGATTGGGTACAGCAAATACCAATACAACCGTCCCAAAATGCCCTTTGGTCGAAATGTGGCGGTTTGAAATAGCATCTTGTCCCTAATATCAAAGGCCAGCCAGGCCTCACCAGGAAGTTTCATTTCGGCATAGAGCAACAATCTTTTGTCCTTTCTGGAAGCCAGTAATACCCGCCAAAAATCCAAACTTTCCCCGGTACTGATATGGCTCTGGTTCTTTCGTCCTCTCCTGAGCCCCACACCACCAATAGTTTTATCGAGCAGGCCTCTAATCCGCCACAACCAGTCACCAAAATACCAACCCCTGTCTCCCCCAATTGACCAAAGATTGCTTAGCACCCTGGTTTCATCTTCTATTGGCAGGCACCTCTTATCAACCAGACACCCAAAAACCGGAATTTTCATAAATCTTGCCATGTCGTTTTCAAGATCAATGTTATTCACAGCATCGGTCCAACTGGATATAACTTCCTGCTGGGCGATCTTGTCAAAAGCCCTGGATACGGCCTGTTCATAGGGAGTCAACCGGATATTTAGCGAACGGTGCAAGTGGTTGGGCTGACACACCACCTCCACCTTCATACTATTTACCAGGTTAACAGCTAACTTATAGGAAGTTGAGGTAACGAAATACAACCAATACGACGATAATTTGGGACTCATCACCGGGACAGTTATGATCGACCTTTGCAGTCCCCTTACCTGGGCCATTCTCAGCAGCATATCTTTATAGGTCAGTATTTCCGGACCTCCGATATCAAAGGCCTGGCCGTATGCACCGGGAAATAACAGCACCTTGCTGAGGTATTGGATCACATCTGCCACTGCAATTGGCTGAGACCGGGTATTGACCCATCTGGGTGCAATCATTATAGGCAATTTTTCCACCAGGTCTCTGATAATTTCAAAAGACGCGCTACCGGATCCTACGATGATCCCTGCTCGCAAAGTGGTCAGTTCAAAATTGCCCTTGGAAAGAACGTCCTCAACCCTCTTTCGGGATGCCAGATGCTCACTGAGGTGGTCCGAATTTACGATGCCACCGAGATATATTACCTGCTTCACGGAAGTTTGATTCAGCCTGTTCATAAAATTGAGTGCGCAGGTTTCTTCCAGTTTTCCAAAGTCATCGGTAGAGCTACTCATTGAATGGATCAGGTAATAAGCCGCATCCAGATTTGTAGGAATATTTTGTAAAGTAGTTTCATCAAGAAAGTTGACAACCACCACGGAAAGGCAGTGGGAGTTGAACTCAGCAGCATCGAAGCGGTGAGGGTCTCTTACCGCACAAATTACCTCATGTCCCTGCTGAAGCAGTACAGGTAAAAGTCTTTTACCAATATAACCGGTTACCCCCGTTAGAAGAATTTTCATGGTATACTGATGACGGTCGTTGTTTATGTGAATAACTCAATCACAGGGATGAATGTTTGTTAGTTCCTGCAATCAAAGCCTTTTAATTGACGACCATTGCTGCACATGGTCCAATGTTAAAAGCGCTGTATATCAGTCTGTAAGTTTAAATTTTTGTTATTGCTCATTGGATTTAGTACTGGTATACACATATTTGCAGATAAATCGTTAAATTAACTTTTCACTTCAGCCTCTCGTTAAACAATTCGGGTAGCATCTGATGAATCGGTCTAAAATCTATCATATTTCAAAAATACTGTCCATATGTCTAATGGCGGTCATGTTGATCAACACCGGTTGTCAGTACCTGGACCTTGATGCCCAGGTAGCTGTTCTCGTTGAAATATGTGATCAATCCGACAGCGAGGCAGAAAGTGATAAAAAAGAATCGGGTGCTTCAGATGACCTGTACACTCATCATTCAAGAAGCTTTCATTTTTTCCCAGGCCCGGTAACACCAAACGGGAGCATTACCCTGTTGAATTATCCTCCCAGCCACCTGGAGATCGTCTCCCCACCCCCGGAACTTTCCTAGATAATAGTGCTCATTGAGTGGCCATTAAAGGCTTCACCCACATGCTCTGTAATGGGGCGAAAAACATACTTGGTAATACAAAAATAAACGTAATAGATTCATGAAAAAATCATTAGGACTTGATTTTTCAAATTTTCGAGGAGACCTGTTAGGAGGTATAACTGCCGGAATCGTGGCCTTGCCACTGGCGCTGGCTTTCGGTTTACAATCTGGTTTGGGAGCAGCAGCGGGGCTTTACGGTGCAATTTTCATCAGTTTTTTTGCTGCCTTATTCGGTGGGACCAATACCCAGATCTCCGGCCCTACCGCACCCATGACCGCGGTGAGCATGGTGGTAATTGCCGGGATCATCGCTGCCTGCGAAGGTAATATCGAGCGCGCACTTCCGCTGATACTGATAGTATTTCTACTGGCGGGACTGATACAAATAGGATTGGGTTTAATTAAGATTGGCGCTTACATCAGGTACATCCCATATCCGGTGGTTTCAGGGTTTATGACAGGAATTGGAGTGATAATAATTATTACTCAGATTTTGCCTTTGCTGGGATACTACCCCAAGGAAGACCAGGAGTTCGTATCGCACTATATCCCTCAGGCTGAGGAGGTTTTACTGGAAAGAATCCTTAGAGAAGAGGCTGAAGAGGAGATACTGGTTTTGGAAGATTTTAAAGAAACGGTCAGACGTGCCGGCAATATTACAGAGGATGAGATCCAACAGGAAGCCACGGTATTGGCACAGGGGGATGCTGCGGGAGTGATTGGTTCATTGAAGGTTACCGGGAGAGCTTTTGGTAATATCAATTTTATTGATCTATTACTGGGGCTACTAACCATCGCTATAATTTATGGCTGGAAACGTATCAATAAGACCATACCCAGCCAGTTAGCGGCATTGCTAATCGTAACAATCGGAGCTTTTTTTCTTATTCCCAACTATCGCACAATTGGTGAAATTCCCGCTGGATTTCCGGAATTGAACCTGGGGATTTTTAGCAACTTTAGTTTGCCTGAGATAAGACCTTTTATTGTCAGCGCATTTTCACTGGCTTTTCTGGGGGCCATTGATTCCCTGCTTACCTCCATTGTGGCCGACAATTTAACCAAAACCAAACACCGTCCCAACCAGGAGTTGATCGGGCAGGGAATAGGTAATTCCATTGCTGCGCTTTTCGGCGGTATTCCCGGTGCTGGCGCTACCATACGTACGGTAGTAAATATAGACGCTGGTGGAAAAACCAAGATTTCCGGTATGATAGCGGGATTGCTGCTATTACTCATTTTATTATCATTAGGGCCATTGGCTTCCAAAATACCGGCGGCGGTACTGGCGGGAATACTGATCACCGTGGGCATTGGCGTGATGGACTGGAAGGGATTAAAGCAGATTAACAAGATGCCTTCAAAGGAAGTTGTGGTCATGTTACTGGTGTTGGGATTGACCGTGTTTATAGGATTGATCGAAGCAGTGGCAGTGGGTATGATATTGGCTTCTATACTGTTTATGAAAACTATTTCAGATGTAATTGACCGTCGTACCCTCAGCGCGCCATTAAAGCATTTCTCCAGAGAAATCCCCTGGTCGGATGAGGGTGATATCATCGATCGTGTGGGCAATAAAGTTTACATCAAACACCTGGACGGGCCATTGTTTTTTGGATTCGCTTCACGCTTCCAGGATATGATAAAAGCACTGCCTGAAATAGAGGTGGTAATCATCAGAATGGATAAGGTACCCTATGTGGATCAATCGGGTCTTTATGCCATGGAAGATGCTATTTTGGATCTGCAGGCCAAAGGAATTAAGGTGGCCTTTACCGATCTTAAGGACCAACCACTGGCAATTTTTGAAAGATTCAATCTCATTCCAAGGCTGGTTGAACGCGACTACTGCTTTCCGGGCTTTAAGGAAGCTTCTGAGTGGCTGGAAGGCTACCTGCAGGATAAAAACTTCCAGCCTAAAAAGCACGAATCGGCAGTAGCAGAGAAAGGGTAACAGCAACAGCATACAGCATACAGCATACAGCTACTGGTATGCTGTATGCTGTTGCTCATTCACAAATTTTTCGGGTTGTGGTTGTATTGGCACCAGTGTATAACAGGCTAATGTCAGGTTTAATCATAGGTTGGTTCAACTGGTCTTTTACTAACCTGAAAGAAATGCAGGAGCAGGAAACTGAGAGAAAGCAGGAATAAAATTACTGCTGCGATCATAAAAATTGTGGGCAGTTCAAAGGATTTAGACAGGGGTAGTGTCAACACCGGTGACAGAAACTGACCCATGAACCAGAACATGGTAAGTTTACCGATTTCCCGGCCTCGAATTTCAGGCGGTACGATCTGCATTATCCACAGGTTGGTATTGGGAATCATCATACCAATGCCAAACCCGGAGAACATCATGGCAATTACCACCACAACATAACTGTGGGCCAGGGCAGTTATCACCAATCCAATAGCCATTATCAGATACCCCATAAAGAAAATGGTATAATAGCTAAACTTACCTTTGATCCGGAAATAGGAAAATGAACTTATTGCAGAAAAAAAAGTGCTGATTGCTACTGCAATTCCTATGAGAGAGTTTTTTTCTACTCCTAACACTTTTAAATGAAAAGGTAAGTGTACAGGCAGTATGAAGAACAAAATCCACATTACCATGGTATTGATAATCAAGAGCCAGAGCAATGGAGGAGATTTTGTTTTATTACCATCTTTTGTTACGGCCTTAATGACCTGAGGCTCATACAGATGGATCACAGCCATTGGTAAGAATGCAAGTGAAAGCAGGTAAATCAGGAATGGTGCCCTCCAGGTGATGTCGGCAAGAAAGCCCCCCAGACTTACCAGGATAATTCCTCCGATTGACATGAACGCCACCTGTATTCCGGTAAATTTTTTCCGTTCCTCTCCCTCGAAGTAGTCAGCGATCAGTGTAATGACAATGGTCATTGACAACCCCACGGCAATGCCCAGTACCGCCCGACTTGCCAGAATATAGTACAAATTATCCAGGTAATATCCGGCAGTGCCAGCTATGGCATAGAGTACCATGGCTCCGTAAAGAAGTTTCATCCGGCCATACCGGTCAATAAGCAAGCCCGCTACCGGTGAGGTGATTGAAATGAACAGCGCCGGAACAGTAAGCACCATCTGCACGATAAACTGGCTGTTGGGCACATTTTTAAAGTGTGAGGATATTGCCGGTAGCGCAGGAGAAATGGTAATTACCGACATTATGGTAAGGCTGCTTACCAATAACACAGTGAGTTTCAGTGCTGCATTATTCTTCGACATTCCGGGGATTCACAGGCATGAAACTGATTTTCAGGTAGTACAATATAGGAAATAAGAAATACCCAACAGAAATAAACATCAAAATAAAGCAGACCGGGTATCGGGAAATGAGAAATCAATACATATTCTCATTTTAGCAGGTCGATGCCGTTTAACAATACCCCAAAACCCTACATCAGTAGGTAATGGAATTCATCTTCATTGAAAATCAGGTGCTTAACATAGAATTTTAAGGCTGATTGAAATATTCCAATTGATATAAGTAATTGACAGGATCATGAAAAGGATACTAGTTCCGGTAGTAATGCTGGTGGCGGTTTGTTTGTTTGAAAGCTGTACTTCAGGAAAACAGGCTTACCAAAAAGGAAATTATGACGATTCGGTGCTGAAGGCGATATCCCGGCTCAGAAAGAGTCCCAACAATAAAAAGGCCGCTCAGACCCTGATGGAAGCATACCCCATGACTATCAGCTGGCATCAGGACAATATTGACAGGGCCAAGCAATCAGGGGATGATTTTAAATGGGAAAGAGTAGTAAGTGAGTACAAACAGGTGAATTATTTGTACGATCAACTCAGCCGGTGCCCGGCCTGTCTTCGACTAGTCAGCAATCCAGTACACTATGTAAGTGAGTTAAATCAAGCCAGAGAGACGGCAGCTGCAATTCGCTATCAGCGAGGGGAAGAATTATTGACCAGGGCCCGCAGTACCCACAACCGGAACGAAGCCATCGAAGCCTATAAGCATTTCCAGATAGCTTGTAATCTGGTAGGAGAGTACAAGGATGCGCGGGATAAACTGGCAGAAGCCAAATTTTTGGCTACACTAAAAGTGGTGGTAGAACCTATTCCTGCTCACAGAAACCTGGAAATATCTCATGAATTTTTCGAAAACAAGATACTGGAGTTTGTGGAATCCATGCAGGTTAATGAGTTTGTGCAGTTTTACTCATTTACCGAAGCGCAAAACGTAGGACTGGAACAGCCCGACCAAATAATACAACTTCAGTTCGATGAATTTGTATTGGGACAGGTATATATGAAGGAGAAGGAAATCCAGTTGAGTAAAGATAGTGTAGTATTGGCGGTGATCAAGGCACAAAACGAGGTGGAGCATTCAGATGCATTAGTATTGAATCATCCCAAGGATCAACTGGCCGGAGTATTGAGATATCGGGAAGCCAGTCCGGTTATTGCCAGCCCCGTATTCTACACCGGAGGCGGAAAACAGAAAAAAGTGACGGTATGCCATAAGATTCCCAACAGCCTGGGGAAAGCACAAACTTTGAGTATTTCACAAAGCGCCCTCCAACATCATCTGGACCATGGTGATCTACAAGGTTCTTGTAATGGTGAAAGCAATACCAACCAGGCCGAGGAAGGAAACAAAACCAATAGTAACACCAATACCAACGGTAATTCCAACAACAACGGTACTTCACAACAATCTCAAAATACCACTATCACTACTACTTATCCATCTACCAGCAGTACCCAGACGACCGGGTCCACCCAGTCCAATAATAAAACTGATAAAACCGAGGTGCAAAGAAGCAGTAGTGGGTATCAGGCTGTGGATTTAAGCAATATTCAAAATGGCAGTAGCTCAGAAAATGTAAATACAGTTACCGCTCAGAATGATCCCGAACCTGCGGAACGAAAAGTATATGGTACGGTAAAAGCTACCGTTCATGTATTCAATAAATCGCTGACCTCTCGTGGAATCCTGGACTTCAAGATTATTGATGCTCATAATCAAAGAGTACTTTCCCAGGAGAAGATGCCCGGTGAATTTGTATGGTACACAGAATGGGGATACTTTAACGGCGATGAGAGGGCCCTGGATGAGTACTTCCTGGAGGTAGTGAAGTTGAAAGAAGCTTATCCTCCGCCACCACAAGATCTTTTCGTGGCGTTTACCCAGCCAATATTTGGCCAGGTAACCAGTAAGATCAGGGACTTTTACAGGGGTTATTAGGCATTCAATTATAGATTTTTCCAGGTCGGTCCCTGCATGTCTGGTACTGCCTGTGAGCCATCAGCTTAAAAAGCTGATTCAATGGGAGCTCCCACCGATTGCCGGTTGACATATTCCAAACCCAGGAATTTGGCCAGGGTGGCCGCTACCTGGTTCTGATAAAGCTGCTGTTCCGAGGTAATCATACCCAGAGCCGGAGTATCAGGTCCTATAACCGCCACCCAGATCTGGTCAGTACCGCTAATTTTTGACCCGTGATGACGCCAGCTTTCCTTAGGAACGGTACCCCTGCCATGATCTGTTGTTATGATTAGGGTGGTTTTATCCCTGTAACCGGGGTCTGCCTGTATATATTGCCAGATCTCTGCTATAAAAGCATCGGTTTGATGAGCGGAACGGAGGTAGGCATCGTAATGGCCCTCATGAGCAAAGTCATCCGTTTCACCATAGGCTATGTAGACAACATTCGGATGATTTCTCTTGATAAATTCCAATGCATAGTGATGGGTAAAGGCATCAAGCCGTACCGTGGGCCAGGGGCTGGGAATTTGTTCCTGCAACGTATTGAGAAATTGCTCTTTGTCCGTTATACCCGATCCGGTACTTGGCTCGAATCCTGCATTTACCGGGATTCCACTGCGCTCCTCATTGATAATAAAGGGAAATACATCCCAGGAACCAAAGGCGGCCACTGATCCCTTGAAATGAGGTTGGTTATTGATAAACTCCAGTACTGTGGTATTGGGATTATTGAACTTGTTGTTGCTGTCAATCCTTTCGTCATCGGAAAATCCACAAAGGATCTCACTGTATCCGGGGTAGGAAAACCAGTGTTTATTGGAACAATTCACCTTATTTCCGGCATCCCGGTTGCCGTATAATTGTCCTTTCTGCGCCAGCGTATTCCAAAAAAAGGGCATAAGAGTTTCCCTTCGTTGCTTTTTATTGTCCTTCCAAAACTCTTGTCTTAGATCCTCAGGGTCTTTAACGAATTCTTTATCACCGATTAGTTCCGCGTCGGCCCCGCCATACAATTCCTGCCATCGCAAGCCATCGAATGTGATCAAAATTACGTTTTCTGTTTTCAAGGCATCCTGTGACCACCCACAGAATGACAGGAACAGGAATAAACAACAGCTTAGTAGGCCTTTCATATTGAGTATGTTTGGTAGGATTCAAATTTTACAATTTCCCTTTCACCATCAATTAAGATAAGTTCAAATGATTGTTAATTTAAAGCGATTCCCTGACTCACCAAACTGATACTTATATAAATAAAAAAAGGCTCCACTTTAGGAGCCTTTTCGACCAAAACTAATAAACTAAACCAAACTAAATTCTTATCTATTCATCTATGGTGATCGTTTGAGAATACCTTTGTCCGTTGCAGGTCATACTGATCAGGTAGTTGCCTGGTTTTGCTTGCGAAAAATCAAACTGCTTACCCAGTGTGACAGCACCTCTTAAGTTGCTCTGCGATAATAGATCATTGTTTTCTGTATCGTAAACCAATATTTTCAAAGGCCCTCTCTTGGTATTCAGCATATTGATGCTTACTGTAGTGCCCTTTTGAGAAACTATAGGCTTAAAGTATTCCACCATCTGAGATTGATCCAAAACTACTGAAGTGGTTCTGATCTCAACCGGTAATATTTGATGCTTGGTAGGGTATTCCAGCTCCAGTTTATAATTGCCCGTAGGAAGTGAGGATACATTAAATACCCTTTCATAACTCACCGGTCCGTCAATTGCCTCCTCATATAAGGTGAATCCAGATTGATCGACTAATCTCAATTGTATATTTTTGGCATTATCCTGAAGGGTAAGCCTGAAGGTTTTACTTCCGGTGACATTTGTGCCTACCACCTCGATGGAATCAGAGTGGCTGCTGAATGGTATTAGCATACCCAATACCATTGCTGTGACTTTAATCATTGTTTTCATGTCAGTAAAAAAGTTAAAGGTTAACTATTTAAGTTCACTACAAAGGTATGGGGTGGCATGCTGGTGAAAAACGCCATTCTTGCCATATTTATGTCCTATATTAACAACTTAACATGTTACCAAATCGTTAAATGTCAATATAGGACATAACTTTGTTAATAGAATTGCAACCTAATATCATTTCTGACCGGTAACTTTGCATTGATCAAATAATACTAACATGAAATCGACCAGACCGTCACTAGAAAAAATAAATCCACCGTTTGGCAGTTCAATCCTGGTAAAACGATTTTCGGAGCCCTGCAACAATCGGCAGCCAATCTGGCATTTTCATCCTGAATTGGAGCTTGTATATGTAAATGGAGGTAGCGGTAAGCGGCACATAGGAAACCACCTGTCTTACTTTGGGAACGGTGAATTGATATTTATAGGATCCAACTTGCCCCATTATGGATTTACCGACAGGTTATCGGGGAACAAATCAGAGACTGTGGTGCAAATGAAGCCCGATTTTATGGGGGATGTCTTTTTTGATCTCCCTGAAATGCAGGCAATCGGCAAATTAATAGAACGTGCCAGGATGGGTATTTCATTTCATGAGCAAAGTCGCGATCTGCTCGGTCCCAGAATAGAGCGACTGAATGAGTTGGACCCTTTCAACCGGTTGCTGGAAGTGGTTTCAATACTTCATGCCCTGGCCACTGCTCAGGACTACAGCATACTCAATGCCCAGGGATTGGTACTGGAGATAAATATGCAGGACAATAATAAGGTCAATGTTATCTACGATTTCGTCAGGGATAATTTCACCCGTCCTATTGCCCTGGAAGAAGTGGCCGACCTGGTGAGCATGACGGTTCCGGCATTCTGCAGGTATTTCAAGAAAATATCGGGTAAGACCTTTACCAGGTTTGTAAACGAGTATCGCCTGGTACATGCTTCCAAACTTCTGGCGGAACATCCTTCCAGCATTACCGAGATATGTTTTCAAAGCGGCTTTAACAATTTCTCCCACTTCAATAAGAAATTCAAGGAGTTCATCGGAAAGAGTCCATCCGATTACCGGAAACACATCAGGCATTTGGTAGCCTGAAACATGATTCATCAGGATTGCTGAATTGGCTTTTGGTCTATATTTGTAAAAAGATCATTACTAGTCAGATGTTATCAAAGCCATCCCTTTACCAATTGTTATTGGTATTGATTCTCATTAACTGTACCTCTGGTACCAACCACCACCCGGAAACCTCAGTTAACGAAGAAGAGTATTTGGCATGGTCAATTGAGGAACGACGAAATCCTGAAAATGCCACGGCTTCCTTTGAGTTAGCCCAGGGTACCGATATCGCTTTGTTTGCCTCAGAGCCCATGGTAGTTAACCCGACAAACATAGATATCGATCATAGGGGTCGGGTGTGGGTGCTGGAATCACCTAACTATGGCAGACCCAGGGACCAGCGTTTACCGGGAGGAGGCAGGATTACCATTCTGGAGGATACCGATGGTGATGGCAGGGCGGACCACAGCAAGTTGTTCTATCAGGGAGAGGACGTGGAGACAGCCCTGGGTATTGCGGTGCTGGGAGAAAAGATATACGTAACCCGCAGCCCGAATCTGTTGGTTTTTACCGATGCAAATGGAGACGATCAGCCAGACTCCAAAGAAATACTGTTGACAGGTATGGGAAGCCCGGGAGACCATTCAGCACATGCGCTGGTATTTGGACCGGATGGCAAGTTTTACTGGAATATGGGGAACTATGCGGGCCCGGTTCAGGATCCGGACGGTACAACTATTATCGATAAGATGGGCAACCCGGTAGCGCAGTACGGGGAGCACTATTTGGGGGGAATGGTATTCCGGTGTAATCCCGATTTCACAGAGTTCGAGGTTCTGGCCCATAACTTTAGAAACAACTATGAGGTGACAGTTGATTCATATGGCAATATGTGGCAGTCGGACAATGATGACGATGGCAACAAATCTGTCCGCATCAACTATGTAATGGAATTTGGCAACTATGGCTACCTGGATGAGATCACCAGGCAGGGCTGGGGGGCTTATCGAACCAATCTGGAAAAACAAATACCGCGACGCCACTGGCATCAGAACGACCCGGGAGTGGTACCCAATCTGCTGATTACAGGTGCGGGTTCACCTACGGGCATTACCGTCTATGAAGGAGAATTATTGCCACCGGAATTCAGAGGCCAGGTACTCCATACCGATGCCGGCCCTAATGTGGCCCGCGCCTACCCTGTAGCCAAGTCGGGTGCCGGTTACACTGCCACTATGCTTAATTTGGCTAAAACGGATTTGGATCAGTGGTTTCGGCCCACCGATATCGCGGTGGCACCGGATGGATCGTTGTTTATTGCTGACTGGTACGACCCTCTGGTTGGGGGCGCCGCCGCCGGTGAATTTGAAAAAGGGAGAATTTTTAGGGTAGCCCCTGATATAACCCAGTATCGTTTCCCGGAAAGAGATTGCTCCGTGTTATCAGGAGCCATGGAAGCCATAAAAAGCCCCAATATGGCAACCCGTTATCTGGCCTGGAACACTATTCATTCCCAGGCGGAGGAAGCAGAGAAAGCTCTGCTGGAACTTTTTCAAAGTGAAAACCCTGTTTACCGGGCGCGAGCCCTTTGGTTATTGGGTAAAATTCCCAGTAAAGAACTTAAATATCTCGATCTGGGGCTGGCAGACGAGAATCCTGATATCCGGGTTACTGCGGTGAGGCTGGCCAGGCAGATAGCGGTCGATTTCCTGGAAATTGCCGGTAAACTGTCACAAGACCCGGCGGTGGAGGTTCGAAGGGAACTGGCTATCGGGTTGCACGCTTTCAATTCGAGAGCTGCAGCAGAAGTATGGGCCGATTTGGCTTTGCAGCACAATCCCGGAGATCGCTGGTACCTGGAAGCTCTGGGCATTGGAGCAGCCAATAACTGGACAAAATGTCTTCAGGCCTGGAAAGACCGGAGAGAAGGCAGGGACCTCACCGCAGCTGACAGAGATATAATCTGGAGGTCTCGTGCCCCCGAGACGCTGAACCTTTTGTCGGGGCTTATTGCCGATCCATCAACTGGGGAGGAGGAACGACTGCGGTTGTTCAGGTCATTCGATTTCTTGAGTTTCGATCAAAAGAATGATGTATTGATCGGTCTTTTGGAAGGAGATCATCCCGAGCAGAACCAGATCAGAGTACTGGCTTTGCAGCATATAGACCCGGAGTCCGCGCACATGACCAGCCAACTGAAAGCTTCCATCGACAAAGCGCTGGACCAGGTGTGGGAAACGCCTGAGTATATCAATCTGGTCAGTAGATTTGATTTAATAGACAAGACCCCGGAACTACTTGAACTAACTATTGCTCATCCAGGGGAAGACATCGGCATCGAGGCCTCTAAGGTTATCCTTAATCAATTCGAAAATGCTACCATCATAACCCAAGCTTTGAGCAGGAATCAGCAAAATGCACTGGACATAATTGCCTGTATTCAAAGCCATGGAGGTTCGAAGCCTTCCTTGGATATAATGCGGGAAGTGGTGTTGGATCAACGGTATGACATGGAGGTACGTAAAGCAGCGGTGTTGGGGCTGGGCAAAAGCTGGCCGGGAGAAACTGTGCTTCTGGAGTGTGTGAAAGCGGATTCGTTTGAGCGGAATGAGTTAGGCCCGGTAGCAGGCAGTGTATTATTCAATGTATACCGCAGGGAGCTGCAGAAAGAGGCGGCCGAATACCTGGAGCAGCCCGGTTCATCACAAGGGGCGCCTTTACCTCCCATCCGCACACTGGTGGCCAGTACCGGGAATACAAAAAATGGCAGGCAAACTTTTGATACTTATTGTAAAACCTGTCACGTGGTGCAGGATGACGGCACGAATTTCGGCCCGGCATTAACGGAAATTGGCAATAAACTTTCCAGAGAGGGCTTATTCCGGGCCATTATTTTTCCCAATGAGGGAATTAATCACGGTTATCATGGCTGGCTGGTTAAATTAAAAGATGGCACTAATACCGTTGGGATTCTTGAGTCTGAAACCCCTGAATTTATTGAGATCCGGTTGATGGGTGGCGTGAGGAATAAAATTATGCGCAGTGACATCGAAAGTATGGAAGAAAGCTCACAATCACTGATGCCGAATTTATCAACTACCATGAGTGAAGAGCAGCTGGTAGACCTGGTAGCATACCTGAGTAGCCTGAAAGCTGGTTAAGCAAACCTTACTCTCCCCGTGAAATCCGATCAAATATATTCTTGGTCATTTGCTGTACACGCTGGTCGTTTTTTCTGAAATCGATGGTTCGTTCAGTGAATAGTCCTTTAGGGTTTTGCGGATAGGGAAAACCTGGCGGGGTAGACAAAAGCATATTCCACCAGCAGGTAGCGGCGTTGAAAACGAAATTCCCTTTAGGGGTTTCGTAATAGGTGGCGGCATAAAAGTTACCGGAATCCGGCTCGAACATACTCCCGGTAGCCAAAACCTGAAGTCCATCAATATCTCCCAAAGGATAGCCGTGATATTCCCAACCCACCAGGTCGGGGATAACATCTCCCTGTTTCATTCCGGTGCCCCGGAAGATCCAGTGATCCGGTTGTTCGCATCTCCAATCGGCCAGACCCACGCCGTACGAAGTGGCCCCCATCAACTGGTTTTCATCGGGGAACCATTCGATCCGCCCGAAAACCCGGTCGGCTGTCCCCGATGTGCTTGACTTTAAACCAATTCTTCCGAAAACGGAATTACCTCCCAGGAACAAAAGATTAAGTCCTCGATCCCTGGCGGCGGATACATTATCGAACATTTGCCCGGTCCAGTATTCATCATGTCCCACCGACAAGAAACCCTTTGCCCTGTCGAGGGTTTGGCCATTTCCATGAGTATCTAAATTGGAAATATAAGTGACGTCGTATCCCTGTGACTCCATCCAGAAAGCCAGTGGAAATTCCCAAAGCAGGAATTCACCGGATCCGTAGGTCAATGGCATCAGACCTGCCGGCAAGCTGTTCATATAAGATCCATAGGGCCTGTCAAAACTGACGTCCGCGCCTACCCTGACATGCCAGGGATTGTGATTATCCGTTCCCTCATAAGTCCAATCGTAAAGGGACCGCCATTCAGGCCAACGGTTATAAGATTGCCAGGTGAGGTCAGAACACTGAAAAATGAAGTCGGCAGGGCGGTTATCCCTAACAATAAACACAACATAGGATTGCAGTCCACTGCTTATCGCGGTCATTTTACCCAGGTAAACTCCACTGATCCAGTGATCGGGAATCTCAATTTCGAAACCCGGCTCCCAATTGCATTCAATCAGTTGGTTATTTCCATCTTCGGGAACCGGTTGGGTCATGCCCTCGAAGGGACCCAATGTAGCTATGCTGCGTGCCCCTGTGCCCTGGTAATACCCCATACGGAAAATCTCCACCTGGTATGCAGATGGCGGATCGGTACTGACAAATACCTCCAGCACATCCCCGGCCTCAACGCTGGTGGCGGAACAATACCCTTCGATAGGTTTACTGCGACAAAGAAACATTTCAGGATAAGGCTCAGTAATTCCACAAGTGTCAGTCACAGTACTGGTGAGCATCCAGTCGGTGGTGCCGGTCTTATTGTTTTCCTCAACAATGAGATTTTGGGATAAGGTATTATGTGGTGAATTGCAATTGCAGATCACCATTGCCAAGAATACTGTGGTACCAATTTGTAAAAGGGATTTCATCCAGAACGTTGATTATTGATCATGGCTGATCCTTATAAATTACTCCATCCTTCATAACAAAAATTACCTGTAGCATATTATTGATGTCCCGGACGGGATCACCGGTTACAGCCACCAGATCAGCCAGTTTTCCCACTTCAATACTGCCAAGCTGTTCGGTTACACCCAGGAGTTCCGCAGTGACCCAGGTGGCAGATCGAATGGCCTCCATTGGTGGCATACCATTATCTACCATATATATAAATTCTTTGGCATTTTCACCATGAGGTGATACCCCGGTATCGGTACCAAAAGCGATTTTCACTCCTTTTTTATAGGCAGACTCAAAAGTGCTTTTCATAACCTGACCAACTTCCAGGGCCTTGGTCGCCACTACCTCCGGGTAGTACCCTGGAACCCTGGCCTTTTCACTTACGAACATTCCGGCAGCAATGGTAGGAACGTAGTAGGTGCCATTCTCAACCATTAGATCCATTACCTCTTTGGTCATGAAAGTTCCGTGCTCAATAGAAGTAACTCCCGCCAATACCGCTCTTTTCATCCCTTCAGCACCATGGGCATGAGCTGCTACGTGCATATTATAGTCATTTGCGGTATTTACAATAGCCTCGATTTCTTCCATGGTGAATTGGGGATTTTGTCCACTGGAAGCCAGGCTCAACACTCCTCCGGTAGCGGTTATCTTGATCAAATTGGCACCTTGCTTGTAGCGGTATCTCACTGCTTTCACGGCTTCTTCAGGGCCGTTGATTACGCCTGCCGCAGGACCTGCGTCAAAAGTGAGATCGGAGCGTAAACCGTTGGATGGGTCGGCATGCCCACCGGTAGTAGCAATACTCTTGCCCGAGGTATGGACCCTGGGGCCTTTTGCCCACCCCTGTTCGATGGCTTTTGACAGCGAAATATTTACACCGGAGCCTCCCAAATCCCTTACCGTGGTGAAGCCTGCCATCAATGTTCTCTCGGAGTATACTGCTGCGCGAAACGCCAGGTCTTCTTTGTTCAGTGTGAACCTTTCCAGGTAGGCACTGGGGCTTGATTCAAACTCAAGGTGTACATGCATATCCATTAAGCCTGGCAATAAGGTGTGTGATCTTAGGTCGATTACTCGGCCATCGGTATCCAGGTAACCCTCTTCAACCGCAACAATTCTATTGCCTTCCACTATTACCGTCATTTCATCTTTCACGGTGGAATTGGCCACGTCAATAAGCCTTCCGGCATGAATGGTTATTTGCTGTGCGGCCACCTGCTGGCTTAACGACAGGAGAAAGAGCACCAGCAGTTTTTTATAGTGATTCATTAGTAATGCGCTGTTAACTGAGGAAGATAGGCAAAATTATCCTATCTTTTTCCACATCATATTTATAGAACATTTATGCGCATCATAATCTTTACAGGGTTGTTAATACTGCCATTTACCTGGGCATATGCCCAGAAAAAAGGAAAAATAGGCAAAAACCAAAAAGCAGTAATTGCCTCTATCGACAGCGACCAGGAAGCTTTAATTGCGCTCAGTGATAAAATTTGGTCCTTTGAGGAGGTGGCTTTCAGGGAGGATCGGTCAGCCAAGGCTCTGGCTGATTATGCCGCATCCCGGGGTTTCCAGGTAAAGACAGGAGTAGCGGAAATGCCTACCGCACTGGTAGCGGAGTTTGGCTCCGGGAAACCGGTTATAGGGATTATGGGAGAATACGATGCTTTACCGGGCTTGTCACAAAAGACGGTATCGGAAAAGGATCCGGTACACCCGGGAGCCCCAGGCCATGGCTGCGGACACAACTTGTTCGGTACGGCTTCTTTAGGGGCAGCGGTGGCCATAAAGGAACTAATTGAAAGAGGGGACCTGAAAGGAACTGTTCGTTTCTATGGGACACCGGCAGAGGAAAAATTCTTTGGTAAGCTTTGGATGATAAGGGCGGGATTGTTTGATGATGTGGATGTGATGATGGACTGGCATCCGGGAGCCAAAACCGAAGCACATGTGCAAAGCTCGTTGGCACTGGTTGATTTCATGGTGGAGTTCTACGGCCAGGCTGCCCATGGAGCATCGGATCCCTGGAACGGACGTAGCGCCGGCGATGCACTGGAGTTGTATACCAATGGTATTAATTACCTCAGAGAACACGTAAGGCCCTCAGTAAGAATGCATTATCATATTCAAGATGCTGGCAAGGTGGTCAACGTGGTACCGGACTATGCCAGGATCATGGTAAGGGTGCGGGATTCAGACCGGGAAGGTATGCAACTGGTATGGAAGCGAGTGGAAGAGATGGCGGAGGGAGCGGCCATCATGGCCAATGTCGATTACCAGGTTTCTCTAATATCAGGGATTCATGAGGTACTGGTCAACCGCACCGGGGGAGCACAGATGCAAAAGAACCTGGAATACCTGGGCCCTATAATCTACACGGCGGAAGAGGTAGAATTTGCCAGGCAGATTCAAAAAGCCACCGGTAAGGAAGAGGTTGGGCTGGATGCCAGTATCAATCCACTGAGGGCAACAGAAGAACATCCCTCCGGAGGCTCCACAGATGTTGGTGATGTCAGCTTTGTGGTGCCCACCGTTAGGTTGAGTGTAACCACTGCACCAGCCGATACTCCCTGGCATTCCTGGGCCGTAGTGGCTTGTAGCGGTATGTCTATTGGCCATAAGGGTTTGCTGTACGCAGCCAAGACACTGGGCATGACCATGGTAGACCTTTTCGAAGATGAGAAATTGCGGCAGGAGGTGCGCGAAGAATTCCTGGAGCGAAAGGGAGATTATGTTTATCAGGGAATGTTGCCGGAGGGACCGCCACCCCTGGAGTATGCCGATTAAATTTTGAATGTCGAACGTCGAACGTCGAACGTCGAACGTCGAATGTCGAACGCCGAAAGCTTCCCGGCCCGGGCGAGATATAACAATGAATGATGCAATAGTTTTTGGTTTAAGCACTGCCATCAGCTAAAACCTAAGAACTGAACAATTTAAAACTGCTCCTAAACATTACACGGGTTACCCAGATCCTGAATTACCACGGATAAGCCCTGTCTGATTCACTAATTTGCTACTTCATTTATCACCGTGAATTATGAAAAAGGCCCTGAATTGTTTGCTGGCAGTACTTTTTGTCATTGTCCTGACCGTTGAGGTCAAGGCCCAGAAATTCCATGTCGGGGTTACCACCGGCGTTAACACTACTTTCTTACTGGACAAAGGTCTGGCAGATGATCCCCGGTACAATGCTACTTACACTTACTCATTTTCGCCGGTAGGATTGGCTGGTGGGGTAGATTTCAGCCCTAAATTCGGCTTACAACTGGAGACTATCCTGACCAACCAGGAGCAGATTTATGAAGTGATCGACGTGGCGAAAACCGTAGTGGGAGAAAGACACATCGATTTACAATCCATCAATATCCCACTGTTGTTTAAATTTATGAGCGGAGGCAGTAGCCGGGCCCGAATGAATTTTTCGCTGGGCCCTCAACTAGCCATCCTGACCAAAGGAACTGAAACACTGGAATATGCAGCTTCGACCCAGCAGATCCCCAGTAGTGTAGCCATTCCGGCGGGTGCCATCGAGAACGGAGATGGAACCTACCAGGTGCCGGATCAACCCAAAACGGAACTACTTAGTATATCCGCAGAAAACTCTCTGGCGGAGTTTAAGAAAACCCAGGTACAGTTTGCTGCCAATTTAGGGGCAGACATAGATCTGACCAGCAACCTGTATCT
>JAUIKU010000209.1 GCA_030430675.1 Bacteroidia bacterium
TTTCATAGAGTCGTTTTCTACATAGGTCTGAGCCAGGAACAAATGATACTCTCCCCGGCTGTCATTCATCTCCACTGCCTTGGAGATACTTTGCAAGGCTTCTTTCCGCTTGCCCATATCCCATAAAATCAGCCCCTTTTTATAGTAGTTGGTAGAAGTTCTGGGGTATTTCTGGGTGGCAATGTTAATCGCCTTTAAATCGGAATCGCCATAGTCCTCCAGTATGGCCATTTTGTCGGGTTGATAACTGTCGCAGGCGAATAATCCCACTAAAAGGAATGCACTAAAAAATAAGAAAGGTTTCATAGTCAAATGCTTATGATAAAAAATCACCTAAAATTATGATTTTTTTTTGCTCATGCATAAGGATTGACGGTTACTTTTACTTTAGAATAATACTTAACCTGTAAGTTCTCCTCAATATGGAAGGTAAAGTGTGTCTGGTAACGGGTGCCAACAGAGGAATCGGGAAAGCGGTTTGTATGGAACTGGCGGCTCAAGGTGCAGAGATAGTTATGTGCGCAAGAAACCGCAGTAAGTCAGAGGCAGCAAGAAGTGAGATAATTTCCAAAACAGGTAACAACAAAATTCATTCGATTGTGGCCGATCTGAGCTCTTTTCGGGGAGTGGTTAGTATCGCAGATGAATTTCGGGCCTCCTTTCAAAAGCTGGATGTTCTGATCAATAATGCGGGAATATTCCTCACGGAGTACCAAGAGACCGAGGATGGACTTGAAACCCAGTGGATGGTGAATTATCTGGCGCCTTATTTGCTGACCCGGCGTTTGCTTGATCTACTTAAGAACACCATTGAAGGCCGAATTATTAATGTCAGCTCCAATGCACATTTTCGTGGAAAGATCGACTTTGAAAACGGCTATGTACCTGGGGACTACAATGGTTTGAAGGCTTATGCGCAATCCAAATTGGGTAATGTTCTTTTTACCAAGGAACTGGCGTATCGTTTGGTGGGAACACACGTATCAAGCTTTGCCCTGCATCCTGGAGTGGTGAGAACAGGTATTGGAAACAGGAACAGCAGCGGCTGGATGTCATGGTTATGGAACCTGGGCAAACCATTTATGATTTCACCTGCCAAAGGGGCAAAAACGATCGTATACCTGGCCTCAGCACCACAACTGGCAGGACTGAGCGGGCTTTATTTTGTGAACTGCCAACCCCATCCTTCATCGAAATTAACTACAGATCGAAGTCTATCCAGCAGGTTGTGGTCTGAATCCGAAGACCTGATCCGGGATTATATAGCGCCAGTGAAATAGCACAAACGGATAGTAAAGTGTCCGATATCAAACAGTTTGATTTGGTGGATAAAATGTAAAGTACTGATATTCAATAGGATAAAATATTGGCATAGGCTTTGTCTTTCCTGTGGTAAAAGGAGTAAGTAAGGATGAAGAAAGTTTGGATAGAGTTTAAGAAATCAATGGAAGATCATAACCTGGTAATTCAGGTTGTTCAGCTACTTCTGATCGTATTGTTATTGATATTGTGTGTCTCCAAATAGAGAATATCACCCAAAATAAGGGATAAATATTAACTCGTACAAGTTGTAATTTGCCCATTCAAAATTCCCAACCGTGAAACGATTATTGAGCGATACTGTAAAAGAAATGTTCGGCGTTGACCGGGAGTTCAGCAGTTTCGAAGTAGCTGTATTTTACCTTTTGGTCCTGATAACCACCTCTTTGGCCCTCTACTGGCTGTAATTTTTAAAATTTAACAAAAAGTTTACCCAAAGTTTAAAACCTATTGGCAAGCTATTCGTTAGAAACTTCGGGAATGATGAAAGTTTCCAGCGTATATGGCAGTTAGAGAGAATATTATTCAGGTTTGTCATGACCTGTTCATGCAGTTCAGTATCAAGAGCATCACCATGGATGACATAGCCAGGGAACTCTCAATATCTAAAAAAACCATATATCAATATTTTCAGGACAAGAACGATCTGGTGCTACAGATTACCCGTGCCCACCTGGATGAGGAGAAAAGGGAAATTGAATCCATCAAGTTGCGGGCTTCCAATGCCGTTGAAACGCTGATCGAGGAATCACTTTGCCTGAGAAAAAATATTACTGATATGAACCCCTCGCTGTTGTTCGACCTGCGGAAATATCACCAGCAAGCCTGGGAGTTATATCTCGATTATAAGGAAAAAGTTTATATACAGTCCTTAAAGGAGACATTAGAAAAGGGCATATCCGAAGGGTATTTCCGACCGGAGATAGATCCTGAAATATTGGCGGTGCTGAGGGTGGAACAAATTCAGATGTCGCTGGAGAATTACACTTACCCCCGGTCCAGGTTTAAGTTCAATGAGGTTCAAATTCAGCTATTTGATCATTTTCTACATGGACTGGTTTCGGAAAAAGGAAGACGATTATTTGAAAAAATACAAGAAAAGACATGCTGAAACTATTGTCGAATAGATGGTTTTGCCGGATGTTCATCATATTGTTAATCCCTGCGATTGATGTACAGGGGCAGTCAGAGGTACTGACATTTTCTCTGGAGGAATGTCTTAAATACGGTTACCAGAATCAGGCGCTGGTTCAAAATGCCAATCTGGACCAGGAGATGGCGGTAGCCCTAATAGGGGAGACCAGGTCAGATGGGTTGCCACAGCTCAATGGTTCCGCCGAGTACTCCAACTATTGGAATCCGCAGGATGCATTTTTGCCTGCGGTTGTATTCGATCCCAGTGCCCCGCTGGACGAGTTTATACCAGTGCCGTTTAGTCAGAAATATAATGGTACCGCTGCCATTACCGCCACCCAGATGGTATTCGATGGATCCTATTTTGTGGGCTTGAATGCGGCCAAAACCTACAAGAATTTATCGGAAAAGGATTACATCCGGAGCCGAAGGGATGCCACCGAACAGATTAGCAAGGCATATTATACGGTTTTAGTTACCCAGGTGGCATTGGACCTGATCAATACCAATTATCAGCGGCTGGATACCCTGTTGAATGAAACTTCCTTAATGTACCAGAATGGTTTCGCCGAGAAGATCGATGTAAACCGGGTTCAGGTAGAATTTAATAATACCGATGCCCTCAGAATCCGGGCACGTCGTGACCTGGAGCAGGCCTATAATATTCTGAAGTTTCAGATGGGAATGCCTTTATCGCAACCGTTGGAGTTGTCAGAAACCATAGAAGATATTGATTTGGAAGTACTTGAGTATAACCTGGCCGATTTTGATTATAAGGATCGTATCGAGATCAGCCAGTTGGAAGTAACCCGCAGTCTGGCAGAGCTTGATCTCAAAAATACCAAGGTGCAATATTTACCCTCCGTGGATGCCTTTGCCAATCTGGGAACACTAACTGCTACCAATAATCGTGGTAATGTTACTGACTTTAACGATCAATGGCTGGATTATGGATTTTTTGGGTTCCGTATCAATGTACCCATTTTTGACGGTTTGCGGAAAAGTTACATAGTGCAACAGAATCGCATTCAACTGGCCCAGATCGACAACGACATGAGATACCTGAAGTACAGCATTGATTTGGAACAGGAACAGGCCAAAAGAGACTTTATCAATAGCCTGGAAAACCTGCGGGCACAGGAGGAAAACATGCAATTGGCGCTGGAGGTTTTTGAGATCACCAGTATCAAGTACCAGGAAGGTATCGGCTCAAACCTGGAAGTGGTGGATGCCGAAACTTCCTACAAGGATGCACAAAGCAATTATTTTAACGCGCTTTACGATGTATTAATAGCCAAAGTTGACATGGAGAAGGCTTTGGGAATACTTTATGAACATATATCAGAAGAATGAGACTGACCTATATAATATTTTTAACCGGATTGATGATCGCTTGTGGAGGTGGGGAAAGCATTGAAGAAAAGAAACAAAAACTGGACCAGCTAAAGGCTGAAGTTTCCCAGCTGAACAGGCAAATACAGGAACTGGAGTCAGACATTGTGGAGTATGACCCCAATTATTCTGCCGTAACCAGACAGCACACGCTAGTCTCTACCATGGAGGTCATGCCGCAGCCATTCGAACACAAGTTCGAGGTACGTGCTTCCGTGGCCTCTCGCAGGAACGTGCTGATCAGCGCTGAAACCAGCGGTAGAATAGAGTCTATTCATGTCAGGGAAGGAGACCAGGTAAGGAAAGGGCAGTTGCTGATTACCCAGGATGCCAGTATTTTGGAAAATTCCGTGGAAGAATTGGAAACACAATTGGATTTGGCAACTACCTTATACCAAAAAAGAGCCCGGCTTTGGGAACAGAATATAGGTTCGGAAGTACAGTATCTTGAGGCCAAGAACACCATGCAGACCTTGCAGCAAAGGCTGGAAACCACTAACTCCCAGCTTAGCCAGTCACGCATCAGGGCGCCTTTCAATGGAGTTGTGGATGACATCGATGCCAAGTTAGGTGAAACCGCAATGATGGGGTCGCCCATGATCAGGATACTCAGTGTAGATGAAATGCATGTAGAGGCGGACGTTTCTGAAAAATATCTGGGAAGGATAAGCAAAGGAGACACGGTTGACTTGTTCTTTTCCTCTTTTGATGTTGAGTTGAAGACAGTGATCACTTCGGTGGGACATGTTATTAACCCGCAAAACCGGACCTTCTCGGTAGAGATGGCTGTACCTAAGAGTGATATTCCCTACAAGCCTAACCTGGTAGGGGTAGTTCGAATCAGGGATTATTACCGGCCAGACGCCCTGGTGGTACCCAGTGAACTAATACAAAGAGACAATGAAGGCACTTACGTATATGTGGTAGACAATACAGAAGAGGGACTTGTTGCCGCAAAAGCTCATATTACTTTAGGCAGGTCTTACCGGGCCATGACTGAGGTGGTAGAAGGCCTGCAGGCGGGTATAACATTGGTTCAGGCCGGGCATCGTGAAGTTACTGACGGGGCTCTGGTGCAAATTGCCAACCGGGAATTACTGTAAACAGCTATGGACAAAGCAAGTCAACAATCAGATCAACAGGTTAACAAGGAGTTTTGGCTTACCAACCTGGCCCTGGAGAATAAAATCTCTGTGCTGGTATTGATGGTGCTGATTATTTTTCTGGGAATAGGATCGTATATCAATTTACCTAAAGAAAGCTACCCCGAAGTAGAGATCCCTACGGTTTATGTAGGGACCGTGTACCCAGGTAACTCCCCGGTGGACATGGAAAACCTTATCACCAGGCCCCTGGAAAAGGAGATCAATACCATCGATGAGATCGACAACATCCAGTCTACTTCGGTACAGGACTACAGCACCATAATCATAGAGTTTATTACCGGTACTGATGTGCAGGAGGCGCTTCAGAAAGTTAAGGATGCGGTGGATCAGGCCATGCCCGAACTACCCAATGACCTGGATAGGGACCCTGATGTTTTTGAGCTTAACTTTTCTGAGTTCCCCATGCTCAATATCAACCTGTCCGGCAACTTTAGTACAGAAGAGCTTAATGACTATGCAGAGTACCTTGAGGATGAGATCGAGAAATTTACTGAAGTCAGCCGGGTAGATATCCGGGGTGTGGACGAAAAAGAGGTGAAGATTATGGCCAACCCTCACGAAATGGAGGCAAGACTGGTCAATTTCGAAGATATAGAGAATGCCATAATAGCAGAAAACGTAACCATATCCGGCGGGAACGTACTGACAAACGGCCAGCGTAGGACTATCAGGATATTGGGTGAATTTGATGATCCCCAACAGTTAGAGAATATCGTAGTAAAGAATGAGGAGCAGAACATCGTATACTTAGGTGATTTGGCCAGGGTAGAATTTGACTATAAGGAAAAGGAAAGCTACGCCAGGCTGGGAGATCATCAGGTGGTGATGGTCGACGTTATTCGCAGGAGCGGGGAGAATCTGCTAATTCTAACTGATAAGGTTCATGAAGTATTGGAAAAAGCCAAAGCAGAGGTTTTTCCATCCGGGCTGGAGGTAGTTATTACCAACGATCAATCGGTACAGACCAAGATGATGGTAAACAGCCTGGAGAACAATATTATTTCCGGGGTAATCCTGGTGGTAGTGGTTCTGTTGTTTTTCCTGGGAACCCGTAACTCCATGTTCGTTGGTTTGGCTATTCCCCTGTCAATGTTCATTACCTTCAATATTCTCAGTGCCTTTGGTATTACCATCAACATGATGGTGCTGTTTTCACTGATCATGGCGTTGGGTATGTTGGTGGACAATGGAATTGTGGTGGTGGAGAACGTTTATCGGCTTATGGAAGAGGGGATGTCACCCATGGAGGCCACCAAAAAGGGAGTGGGAGAAGTGGCTATGCCCGTAATTGCCTCAACCGCTACTACCCTGGCAGCTTTTCTACCCATGGTATTCTGGCCGGGTATGGTAGGTGAGTTTATGGGTATTTTGCCGGTTACCCTGATTATTACTCTTGGTTCCTCCCTGTTTGTGGCCCTGGTGATCAACCCGGTCTTGATAGCCAGCTATATGAAAGTGGGTGGTTCAGGCATAGATAAGAAGAAGATGTGGAAGCGGGTACTTATCATGGTGGCCATTGGGGTGGTTTTGATTGTGGCGGGCTTTGTTCTGGGTGAGGACCCGATGAAGCCAATGATCGTATTTGGGAATCTGCTCAACGTAGTTGCATTGCTTACACTGCTCAATGTTTATGTACTGGTCCCGCTTTCTGAGCGGTTTCAGAAGTTATTTCTTCCCTGGCTGGAGCAGCGGTATCACAAGACACTCACCTACGCTCTCACCGGAAGGCGACCGGCATATTTCCTGGCAGGTACTTTTGTGGCCTTGATCTTTTCTATCGCACTGATGGGTATTTTTTCTCCTAACGTGCTGTTTTTCCCCGAGAACCAGCCAAAATACGTCAATGTTTTTATCGAATTTCCGGTAGGTACCGATATTGAAACTACCGATGTCTTTACCAAAAAAGTATCTGATCAGGTTATGGAAGTAATTGAACCCTACCAATACATGGTAGAATCGGTTGTTTCCACCGTGGGAGAAGGCACCGCAGACCCCAATGACCCGACGGCTATAGGTCAGGCGGAGACCCCGAATAAAAGCAGGATCATGGTGAACTTTGTGGAATTCCAATATCGCGAAGGTAAAAATACCAAGGAGATTATGGACGAAATCCGGGAAGCGGTGCAGGGTTATCCCGGAGTTACCATTACGGTAGATAAAGATGCAGCCGGACCGCCGGTAGGAAAGGCCATCAGCATCGAGGTATCAGGTGAGGATTACCCCACACTGATCGAGCTCACTGAGAATTTAAAAACATTCATTGCCGAATCGGGTATCGGAGGTATAGAAAGACTGCGCACGGATCTTGAAACGGGAAAGCCGGAGTTGATCGTTGATATCGATCGCGAGAAGGCCAGAAGATTTGGATTGAGTACCTATTCGGTAGCCTCGGAATTGAGAACGGCCTTGTTTGGGAAGGAAGTATCAAAGTTCAAGCAGGGAGAGGACGACTACGAAATCCAATTGAGACTGGACGACCGGTTCAGGTACGATATTGAAGCCCTGATGAATAAAAGCATCACCTTCAGGGATCAGACCAATGGAAAAATCTACCAAGTACCGATTACTTCAGTGGCTAAAGCAGAGCTGAGCTCTACCTTTGGATCGATCAAAAGAAAGGAACTAAAGAGGGTAGTGACATTGAGCAGCAATGTGCTGAGCGGCTTTAACCCCACCCAGGTAAACGACCAGATTAAGGCGCTACTGACAGATTATACCATACCCGCAGGGTACGAGATCAAATTTTCCGGGGAGCAGGAAAAGCAGGCAGAGGAGATGGCATTTTTAAGCAGGGCCCTGATGCTGGCGGTTTTTCTGATTTTCCTGATTATCGTATCCCAATTCAATAAAGTGTCCGCTCCCTTTATTATAATGACTTCCGTGCTGTTTAGCACCATTGGGGTATTTCTGGGTCTGGTGGTATTTAACATGGATTTTGTTATAATAATGTGTATGGTGGGTATTATCTCTCTGGCGGGTATCGTTGTTAATAATGCCATAGTACTAATTGATTTTATCGAGCTGAGCAAAAAACGGCTGAAGAAAGAACTGGGCATCACCGGCCGCTTGCCTAAGGAGGATGCGATAAAAGCCATTGTTGCCGCTGGTAAGACCAGGCTGCGACCGGTAATCCTTACCGCCATAACTACC
>JAUIKU010000210.1 GCA_030430675.1 Bacteroidia bacterium
GAAACCATTTCCAGTTGTTCCATGTCTACCGACTGGCCGTCATAGGTGAAACGTGTATCCCTGAGATTGGCAAACCCAACCATTTCATCCAGTGTCAGGCCGGTGAAATCCAAATCCAGATAGGTGCTCAGGGTGGCCTCTTTTTCCGTTATATTGAGAGGCTTCAAGTTGGCTGTATCCAGAATCGCTTCGATAGCTATATGGTCCACATTCTTTCTGACATCCACATAGGCGTCGGATGAAAACTTCAAATTGGGGTCATCGATCTTGAGTTGACCAATAAAAAGTTCTTTGGCCAACCGGGCATCTGTCTCGATGTTGGTATAATTATACCCGTAGAATCCGAAATTGCTCACATTGGCTTTTAACTCAAAATCAGCCTCTTCAATAGTGAAACCAGAACCCTGTATTTGTCCACTTAGGGCGACTTTCTGAAATACATGGGGTTTTTCCGACCAGCTTCCCAGGTCAAAATTGTCGGTGGCCAGCGCCCCGGAATAGGTGGCGCCCTGAGTTTCGTCGTCAATCTTTAGGTTAATATCAGAATTGAGGGTACCCAGCTGGGTAAAAAATGTACCGTTAGCCACAAAGTCTCTGGGGAAGCCCAGAAACTGACTATTCAACCTGATAGTACCAAATTTTTGAGCTTCCAGATATAATTGGTCACTGATAAAGGGCCGAAGATCCCGGGGTGAAATCACAGAATTTTTAAGACTGGCATCAATGAAAGTATCGAGAAATACCGGTAAGCCCTCCATGTTGATATTTCCAACCAGCCTGCTTTCTTCACCAAACTCCAATTCCACATTACTGAAATCAAAGGCTACGATCTTTCCATCGAAGTTGCCGCTGAGGATGTAGCGCTGGTCTGCCCTCCTAAGGCCCGGCACAAATAGTTTAAGATCGCTGGCGGCGATATTGGATTTTTCAAAATTTGCCACCACATGCACACTGTCCCGAAAGCTGCTTAATGCCGTGGGATTATCGTAGTTAAATACCAAAGAGTCCTGAATCTCACTGTCGCCCAGCAGCATGTGAAGATCCCTGAAGGCCATTACATGATTGTTAAAGTAGAAGTCAGTGGTGAAATCATGGACCTTCAATGCAGTTACCGGCTCAACTGCTCCCATACGTTGAATGATCAATCGGATGGTATCGTTGCGTATTTTGAAAGACTGGATTTCGGAATTGAGACTGTCCAGCAAGAAATGATGGTAGTCCAAACCGCTTTGAATGGAATCTTTAGCTATATTGTTGAGCCTTATCCGGGAATCGACAAAGAACACCTTATTGATCATAAAGTCGCGTTTGGCCGGCTGGTCATCGGGGTTGACCCAGTTCTTTATACTTTTGATGAATCCTCCAAGATTGATTTCCTCCTCAATGGTATATTTGGTTAGGTTAATATCGGCGTTGCCAAAGGTGGCCTGGTCAATTTTGATCTGGTTTACGGATACCAGGGTGCTGATATCGAAATCGACCAAGAGCTCCTGCACCCCGATCATCAGGTTATTGCGCCGGTCCATAATACGCAGGCCGCTGAGTTTCAGTTCATCAAACCAATTGAGGTTTACCCGCTCGATACTGACAGGATACTGGATGCGTTCACTTACCGATATGGAAAGTTCCTTTACTACTTTGGTTTGTATGAAGGGTATTTGGATGGCCGCGGCAAAAAGAACGAAAAAGATAAAAATTCCTATGATGAACCAGAATACTGCTTTGACCACAGGATTTTTAATAAATTTGAATTTCGATGTGCTCATTTCACATGCCTAAAACCCCGACCATACTTGCTATAGAGTCCTCATGTGATGAAACTTCCGCGGCAGTAGTACATCAAGGAAAGGTACTCAATAATATAATAGCAACGCAGACTATCCATGAAAATTATGGAGGCGTTGTACCTGAATTAGCTTCTAGGGCACATGAATCAAATATTGTACCGGTTGTTGATTCTGCGCTGCAAAAAGCGGGTATAAACAAACATCAGTTAGATGCAGTGGCATTTACCAGGGGCCCTGGTCTGCTGGGTTCCCTGCTGGTGGGAACTTCATTTGCCAAATCGATGGCGTTATCGCTTGACATACCATTGATTGCAGTTGATCACATGGAGGCGCATGCCATGTCGCATTTCATCGACCAGCCATTTCCCAGGTTTCCTTTTTTATGCCTGACGGTGAGTGGGGGACATACTCAGATTGAACTGGTGGAAGATTACCTCGAAATGAAGGTTTTGGGCATGACCAGGGATGATGCAGTGGGAGAAGCTTTTGACAAGATTGCTAAACTGCTGGGTTTTCCCTACCCCGGAGGCCCATTGCTGGACAGTGAAGCGCAAAAGGGTAACCCGGAGGCCTTTCGTTTTCCCTCTACAGAAGTGGATGGGCTGGACTATTCATTTAGTGGTATAAAGACCGCTGTAATGTACTTTTTGCAGGATTCTGTCAAATCCGATAGTGGATTTATTCAGCGTAATTTACCCGATTTATGTGCCAGCATTCAGCACACCCTGATTGACATGTTGTTAAAAAAGCTTGTTAATGCAGCTAAACAACACAGGATCAAGCAGGTGGCCATTGCCGGTGGGGTAAGCGCCAATAGTGGGCTGCGAGAACGGATCAGTGAATTGGCAGAAACACTTGGATGGGAGATCTATATCCCTGATTTCCAATATTGTACGGATAATGCCGCTATGATCGCCATTACCGCTCATTTCAAGTACCTGAAAGGCGAATTTGCATCGCTGGATATCAGTCCTGATCCCAGACTGGGACACTAGTTAGGAATGAAGGACGAGGGTCGAAGGAGCGGGGGTACTAAGGCACTAAGGTATAATACCAGATCTTATATCTTACATTTTAGATCTTAAATCCCAACGGCTATCTTTGGCATCGGGTATGAAAAAAGACAAAAAGTCATATCGACAGGTTCAGATCAAAAACAAAAAAGCCAGGTTTGAATTCCACCTGAGCGATAAGTTTATCGCAGGGTTGGTATTGACCGGTACCGAAATCAAATCGATCCGGTTGGGAAAAGTAAACCTTCAGGATGCCTATGCTGTTTTCGACCGAGGGGAGTTGTGGGTACAGGGGATGCATATCAGCCCCTATGAACAGGGCTCTCACTACAATCATGAACCAACCCGTAGAAGAAAGTTGTTACTGAACAAACATGAACTGAAAAAGCTGGCAAAGATTTCAAAAGATTCAGGAGTAACCATTATTCCCACCAGATTGTTTGTTAATGACAAGGGCCTGGCCAAACTGGAGATCGCGGTAGCACGAGGTAAAAAGCTGTATGATAAGAGGCAAGATATTAGGAAAAAGGACGAACAGCGAGAAATCAGCCGAACAAGGTTCTAACGAAATGTGCCAAACCTGAGGGGAATATGTATATTAGCTGGGGTTTCGTAATGAAAGCCTGCTGATTCAGGGAATAGGACAGAAGCAGAATTATTAACTGTTTCAACTTGATATCGACCAATGCTCAATATAAATCAAAGGGTACTTGTTTTAAACCAGGACTACAGTCCATTGACTGTATGCAGTGTGCAACGGGCCTTCCTGTTGGTTTTTTTAGACAAGGCGGAGTTGGTCTCCGGATTGGAAGGCCAGTACCTGCGAACGGTTACCGCTAGTTATCCCAGGCCGGCAGTAGTTCGCATACTCAACTATATCAGCATTCCCTATAAGGACGTAGAGCTTTCCAGGCAGAACGTATTCAAGCGAGATAGTTACCAGTGCCAGTATTGCGGTACCGCCAAAGACCTCACGCTTGACCACGTACTACCAAGATCCAGAAAGGGCAGATCTTCCTGGACCAACCTGGTGACAGCTTGCAAATCATGCAATGCCAGAAAGGGTGATGCGCTGCCGGAGGAAATTGGCTTTACCTTGAAGAATAAGCCCTATAAGCCGTCATTTATTTTGTTCTTAAGAGATTTTTCCGGTTATATTCAGGACGAGTGGCGCCCATTTCTCAATGCCAAAAGCGCCTGACCGCTTCACAGTGATAAATTCTTAACTATATGTCAACAGGTGCACAATTGAGTGTGGGATCAGATATTAACCATCTGAAACGGGTTGTGGTCCATCGTCCCGATCCTGGAATTGAGTGGGTTACGCCCTCAAACGCGGAAGAGCTGTTATACGACGATATCGTTTTCCTGCCGCAAATGATTGATCAGCACCAACACTTTGTGGAGGTATTGACTGCCGTACTGGGAGCGGAAGCGGTGGTTGAATTCCAACAGCTGTTGGAGGAGATCTTAAATAGCCGGGAGGTGGCGCAAAGCCTGATCGAGGTGGTAGTAGATTATGAGAAGCTACCCAAAAGCAAGGCCAATTATCTAAAAGGATTACCGGCAGTATCACTGGCAGCCACTTTGATTTCCGGAATTGTGCCGGGTTTATCAAAGCCAGTATTGCCCCCGTTGCCCAATCATATCTTTACCAGGGATATCGGAGTAACCATCAACCACAGCTTTCTCACCTGTATCGCCGGTAAATCTGCCCGTAAAAGGGAGTCAATATTGGCCTGGTTTGTGGCACACCATCATCCGATGTTTTCAGGAACCGACTTTATTGACCTGTGTGAGAATGAAGATCAACTCCTGGCTACTTTGAAAGATACCCGCATTGCCATTGAAGGGGGGGACGTTATGGTAATCGATAGCAAAAATCTTTTCATTGGCAGCAGCTTGCGAACCAATCCCTATTCAATTGAAAGGGTTGCTGATATTCTGTTCAAAAAAGAAGTGGTGGAGCGGGTAACTATCATTGATATACCCAAACATCCTAACTGCATACATCTGGATACTTTGTTCACTCAAATATCCACCAGGGACTTTGTATACTACCAACCTCACCTGGGTGGTACCCTCGACATAAAGCAATTCCGGGGAAGTTTGGAGCACAGTGTCGACTATGATAATCTAAATGCCCTGGTGGAGGATATTATTCCCGTAGCGCGTTTCATACCCTGTGGCAAGGGCCGTTATCCCTACCAGGAGCGGGAACAGTATGCCAGTGGCTGTAATTTCGTGGCTTTGAAAAATGGCGTGGCTGTTTCCTATGCCCGCAACCTGAAAACACTGGAAGCGCTCAAGGCACATGGGTATCAAATTATCTCAGCCGGGGAATTGTTGAACGGGATCAAGCTTGGCTTAACCAAAGTCGACAAGCTGAAATCAACCATCATTGCCGTGCGGTCATCGGAGCTCACCAGGGCTGGGGGAGGACCACATTGTTTGACACTACCACTGATCAGAGACTAATTGCAAATCAAAAATTAGCAATTACCACTCACCTCTTTATTCATTTGTTTACAATTTTATACAATAATTATATAATTCACTGTAAATCAATAATGTTACACACTAGTAATTAAACTAATAATTGATTTAGTTTGAATCAATGAGATTCGAAAATTTTGTTATGTTTACAATTGTAAACGGTCATTTATGAAAGACAGGATAGAGAAAATCATGGAAAAGGAGCAGCTTTCAGCTTCGAAGTTTGCCGATGCCATAGGGGTGCAGCGATCCAACATCAGCCATATATTAAGCGGAAGAAACAAGCCGAGTTTGGAACTGGTGAACAAGATTCTTGACAGATTCGATAACATAAATGCCGACTGGTTATTGTTGGGAAAAGGAGATATGGCCGAGGAAAATCAGTCACATTCTAAACCCGGAAGTAACGGTTACACCTTTCAGTCCCAGCCTCAAAATGACCAAAGTCCCACCGATGAAATCAACAATGCCCCGGTACCGGTGAGAGTAGTGATCTTCTATTCAGATAACACTTTTGAAGAGTTCAGGTCCAGGTGAATGTCGAATGTCGAACGCCGAATGTCGAACATCGAATGAATTCCGAACTTTGGAATTTTGAAGTATTTCGAATTATGGAATGTCGAATAAATTTCGCCGACGAACATAAATTGTAAGTTGACCAAAGTTGCTTAGCAAGCATTCAGCGTCTATCATTAGAAAATTCATCATTACTTCCGAGTTCGAATTTCTACCTTTAACATTACTTCAGAATTCAACATTCGACATTCGACATTACACATTCCTCCGGGCATTTTCCCCGCGGGAATAATTCTAACAATTAACAGGTAATTACCAATTAATTGCTAATTTTGCACTCCGTTCGAGTGAACGGTACAAATCCTTAGGGGTTTGTTTCTTTTAAACTAGTTGGCCGACTGACCCGGCGGCCGGTGTAAACAGGGTCACAACGATATGGAGCAAGAGCAAGAGCAACAGCATACAGAAAAGGAGCAAGAGCAACAGTCCCGATATCCATCGGGGGAGCATACAGGAGATGAGGTTTCGACAGAAGTGAATGAGCCGCAAGAACAGGCGGCACCATCAACTGAAGTTTCTCCTACTCAAACCCAAACTCCCACGCAATCGCTAGATGATTTCGACTGGGACAATGTACAGCCCAAGGGATTTGGAGATGACTACAGTGACGAAGAGCGTGCCCAGATGGAGAAGCTCTACGAGGACACATTGACAGAAATTGAAGAGAAGGAAGTTGTAAAAGGTCGGGTAGTTGGAATTAGCGACAGGGACGTAATACTAAACATTGGCTTCAAATCGGATGGATTGATATCAGCATCTGAATTCAGAGACTTACCGGAACTGAAGATTGGAGATGAAGTAGAAGTTTATATTGAAGAGCAGGAAAATGCCAATGGACAATTGGTATTGTCCAGGAAGAAGGCCAAGATCGTACAGGCCTGGAAGAATATCCAGGAAGCCTATGAAAATGACCTGGTGATCGAGAGTTTTATCAAGCGTCGTACCAAAGGTGGTCTGATCGCCGACATATATGGAGTGGAGGCATTTTTACCGGGGTCCCAGATTGACGTAAAACCCATCAGGGATTTTGATGTTTTCGTTGACAAAGCCATGGAAGTGAAAGTAGTTAAGATCAACTACGCCAACGACAACGTGGTAGTATCTCATAAGGTGCTGATAGAAAAAGATCTTGAGAAGCAGCGAGCGGAGATACTGAATAACCTGGAGAAAGGTCAGGTACTGGAGGGTGTGATCAAAAATATGACCAACTTCGGTGTGTTTATTGACCTGGGAGGTGTTGACGGGTTATTGCACATAACTGACATCAGCTGGGGACGTATCAACCACCCGGAAGAGGTGCTGGAGTTGGATACCAAGGTAAATGTGGTGGTGTTGGATTTTGATGATGACAAAAAGCGTATTTCTCTGGGCATGAAACAACTAACCCCGCATCCCTGGGATTCATTGCCAGAAGATATTGAAATTGGTTCCAAGGTGAAGGGAAAAATTGTAAACGTGGCGGATTATGGAGCATTCCTGGAAATTCAGCCGGGTGTGGAAGGATTGATCCACGTTTCTGAGATGTCATGGTCACAACACTTGAGAAATCCACAGGACTTCATCAATATTGGGGATGAACTGGAAGCTGTGGTACTTACGCTGGATCGTGAAGAGCGGAAGATGTCACTGGGTATTAAGCAGCTCACTGAAGATCCCTGGACCAAGAAAGATGTACTTACCAAGTACGCCGTGGGTACCAAGCACAAAGGTATTGTAAGGAACCTGACCAACTTTGGATTGTTTATAGAACTTGAAGAAGGTATTGACGGATTGGTTCACGTTTCAGATCTGAGCTGGACCAAAAAGATCAAGCATCCTTCGGAGTTTGTTAAGGTTGGCGATGAATTGGAGGTGCAGGTATTGGAGCTGGATGTAGATAATCGACGACTGGCTCTGGGTCACAAGCAATTGGAAGAAAACCCCTGGGATACCTTCGAGACAGTATTTACCCCTGGCTCTACGCATAAGTGTACTGTGATAAATAAGACGGACAAAGGAGCAGTGTTGGAATTGCCCTATGGTCTGGAGGGTTTCGCCACCAAGAGGCATCTGGTCAAGGAAGATCAATCACCTGTAGAAATTGGTGAGACTTTGGAGTTCAAAGTACTTGATTTTTCCAAGGATGACAGGAAGATCCTGCTCTCACACACCAGCACCCATACTGAAACCAAAGAGAAGCCCAGACGTAAAGAAAGCAAGAAGCCATTGAAAATGAGCAAACCTGCGGAGAAATCCACGTTGGGCGATCTGGCGGCATTTTCAGTGCTGAAGGAGC
>JAUIKU010000211.1 GCA_030430675.1 Bacteroidia bacterium
GTGGTATGGCCACAATGCAGTGGCATTTTTCCTCACTACCCCCTTTCTGGGGTTGATGTATTACTACCTGCCAAAGGCAGCCAATCGTCCGGTGTATTCCTATAAACTTTCCATCATTCATTTCTGGTCATTGATATTCATTTACATATGGGCCGGACCCCACCATTTGCTTTATACTTCATTGCCTGACTGGGCGCAGTCACTGGGCATGGTATTTTCGGTGATGCTGATCGCACCTTCCTGGGGTGGCATGTTGAATGGATTGTTTACTCTTAGGGGAGCTTGGGACCGGGTTCGCGAGGACCCTGTGTTAAAATTTATGGTGGTAGCGGTAACCGCCTATGGAATGGCTACTCTGGAAGGACCCTTGCTGTCCATTAAATCCATCAATGCGGTGGCCCACTTTACCGATTGGATTATTGCCCACGTACATGTCGGAGGCTTGGGATGGAATGGCTTCCTGACTTTTGGTATGCTTTACTGGATGATCCCCCGCATGTGGAAAACCAATCTCTACTCAGTAAAGCTGGCCAATGTTCACTTCTGGATAGGAACTTTGGGTATCGTATTTTATGCGCTGCCCTTATATGTGGCGGGGCTAACCCAGAGCCTGATGTGGCAGGAGTTCAATGATAACGGACAATTGCAATACGCCAACTTCCTGGAGACTGTGGTTCAGATCGTTCCCATGTACATGCTCAGGGCACTGGGTGGCGCCCTGTACCTGGCTGGTGCCATTGTGATGACTTACAATCTGAGCAAAACCATGAAACAAGGAAGTTTTATGGCCAATGAAGATGCGGAAGCCTACGCACTAGAAAAGGAAACAACTACAGGTGGAAAATGGCACCATGTATTGGAAAGCAAGCCAATACAATTCACTATCCTGACCACAGTGGCTATCCTGATCGGGGGGATCTTTGAAATGGTTCCGACCTTTCTAATCAAATCAAACGTTCCCACTATCAGCAGTGTGAAACCCTATACACCTTTGGAAATTGAAGGAAGGGATATCTACATACGGGAGGGGTGCGTCAGCTGTCACACCCAGATGGTACGTCCCTTTAGAGATGAGACCCTGAGGTATCAGGGCGAATACTCGAAGGCTGGGGAATTCGTTTATGACCACCCGTTTTTATGGGGCTCAAAACGTACCGGGCCGGATTTACATCGGGTAGGGAGGAAGTACTTGGATTCCTGGCATTACCAGCATATGCTGGACCCAACCAGTATGAGCCCGGGATCGCTGATGCCTTCATATCCCTGGTTGTTCGAGCAGACAGTAGATCAATCGAAAGTACCGGATAAGATCAATGCCATGCGAAAGCTGGGAGTCCCCTACCAGCAAGGGTACGAGACAATTGCAGTGGAGGATCTCAATGCCCAGGCACAGCAGATTAGCACCAGGTTGAACCAGGAACTCGGCATAGATGTAATGCCGGAACTGGAGATAGTGGCCCTGATCTCATACCTGCAACGGCTTGGTACCGATATAAAGGGAAATCCCACCGCATCGATCAATGAACTAACCCAGAAAGGAGAATAAACCATGTTTAAGCATTATTTTGAACTTATTGAAAATGTTTCTATTTGGCCGGTGGTGTCACTAGCCATCTTTTTTGGGTTCTTCGTTTTTCTCATCTTATGGTTGATCAAAGTTGATAAGGGTTATATAAGAAAGATGAAAAACCTGCCCCTGGATGACCAGGAAGCAAATGGAGCATCCGGTGCCGCTAAAAGAATCAGCGCTACCATACTGATGGTACTGGCCGCACCGCTTGCCATGAACGCTCAGACCTCAGGCGGTGGCATGGATACGCAGACCTTAGTGGCTTTATTGGCGTTGTTGGTACTAATTATCGCGTTACTGGTACTGATGGTAGCGGTATACACCCTGAGCCTGTTAAAGATCGCCCTTCAGAAAGAACAACCCGCCCAGGAAGAACCTGCTAAGAAGCAGGCGTGGAACTGGTTTTGGGATAGGTTCAACAAGAGTGTGCCGCAGGAAAAAGAGGCTACCATTTTACTGGATCATAACTATGATGGCATCCGGGAGTTGGACAATCACCTACCACCGTGGTGGACGGCGTTTTTCTACATTACCATAGTTTTTGGGGTGATATACATGTTTGTTTATCATGTGTTCAATTTGGCCCCGTTACCGGGTGAGGTATATGAGATCTCTGTAGCGGAGGCCCAGGCGGCTGCCGCCCAGCGCTTAGCAGAAGCGGGAGAAGAGGGCGGAGGTATTGATGAGTCGACGGTGGCCTTTTCAGATGATCCTGGGGTGATAGACAGTGGCAAAAAGATCTATGATATGCAATGTGCCTCCTGTCATCGCAATGATGGTGGTGGCAACATAGGTCCCAATCTTACTGACGAATACTGGCTACACGGGGGCAGTATGGGCGATATTTATAAAACCATTAAGTATGGAGTGCCCCAGAAGGGAATGATCTCCTGGGAGCCCTTGCTTAGCCCTGAGCAAATGAGAGATGTTTCCAGCTACATTATTACCCTGGCTGGCTCCGATCCACCCAATGCCAAGGCACCACAGGGAGAGGTGTATGAAGAGACTGACTCGGGAGTTTGAGTTTGAAGTGTGAGTGTGAGTGTGAGTGTGAGTGTGAAGTGTGAGTTGAGATTAAGCCATGAATGAACTTTATGAATATGATCAGGAGTACCGTGACTCCCTGGCAACGGTAGACGCGGAGGGGAACAGGGTTTGGGTTTATCCGAAAAAACCCAGCGGCCGGCTGCACAATCTGAGGATAGTGGTTACGGTAATTCTGCTGGCCCTTCTGTTTTCAGGTCCTTTTATTAAAGTCGATGGTCAGCCCCTTTTCCTGTTCAATATTTTTCAAAGAAAATTTATCCTGTTTGGACAGGTTTTCTGGCCCCAGGATTTCATTCTGTTGGGGCTGGGGATGATCACTTTCTTCGTTTTTGTGATTTTGTTCACTTCTGCCTTTGGTCGGTTATGGTGTGGCTGGGCCTGCCCCCAGACCTTATTCATGGAAATGGTGTTTCGGAAAATAGAATACCTGATCGAAGGAGATGCCAATCAGCAACGCAAGTTAAATGCCGCACCCTGGACTTCCGGTAAAATTGCCAAGAAGGCACTTAAGCAATTAATATTCCTACTTATATCACTGATCATTGCACATTTATTGATGGCTTATCTGATTGGTGTAGAACAGGTAAAGGCGTTGATACTGGCTGGTCCGTCGGAAGAAATTGCCGGTTTTTTTGGGCTGTTGATATTCACGGGGATCTTTTACGGAGTATTTGCCTATTTCAGGGAGCAGGCATGTACCGTAGTATGTCCATACGGCCGGTTACAGGGAGTATTGCTTAATAAAGATTCTATTGTTGTGGCCTATGACTGGTTGAGGGGTGAACCCCGGGGCAAGCTGCAAAAAGGAAAAGTTGCGGAAGATAAAGGGGACTGTATTGATTGTAAACTTTGTGTCCATGCCTGTCCCACCGGCATTGATATCCGCAACGGTACCCAGCTGGAATGTGTGAACTGCACTGCTTGTATAGATGCTTGTGATCAGGTGATGACCAAAATCCACAAGCCAACCGGACTGATTCGATTTGGATCTTACAATGGGATCAAGGAGGGCAAACAGCTGAAATTCAGAGGTCGCCTGGTGGGGTATACTGTGGTGCTAACTGCTTTGATTGGCTTGCTTACTTACCTGCTGGTTAGCCGGGCCGATGTTGAAACCACGGTACTTAGGGTACCCGGGCAATTGTTCCAAAAGACCCCAGAAGGTAATATCAGCAACTTGTACAATATCCAGGTGATCAATAAAACCTTCGATGATATCGAATTGCAGATAAAAGTTTTGGAACCTGCAGAGGCTACCATTTCCAGGGTAGGAGAACCAGCTACTCTGGTGCCCGCCAACGGAATGATGGAGGGCGTATACTTTGTGGAATTACCTGGAAGTCTGGTAAACAAAACCAAGACACCAATTAAACTGGGAGTATTCAGTCAGGACCAGTTGCTAGAAGACATAAAAACAAATTTCCTGGGACCCGCTAAATAATTCACTATGAGCTGGGGTACTAAAATCATATTAGCTTTTGTGCTATTCGCCCTGTTCCTGGGAGGACTGGTCTATCGGGCTTACCAATCCAAAGTGCACCTGGTAGCTCCTGATTACTATCAGCAGGAGTTGGCTTTTCAACAAAAAATCGACAAGATAGAAAACGAGCGTGCCCTGGATCAATCCGTGCTCATTGAGCACCAGTCCCAATCCAAGGAGCTCCTAATTCGTTTTCCTGCAGATTTCCCTGTAAAATCAGCGCATTTGGCCTTATATCGTCCTGCCGACGCAAGTTTGGACCGACAATGGCAGCTGCAACTTGATCAGGATAATACCCAACTGCTGTCAACCAGAGACCTGGCCAGCGGGTTGTGGCAGGCAAAACTGGAGTGGCGCGATGATCAAAAGGCTTATTTTAAGGAACAAAACATTTACCTGCCATGATGTGGAGTGCACTGGTTTTGGGCTTTATGGGAAGTGTACACTGTCTGGCAATGTGCGGACCCCTGGTATTGGCGATAAATGCCCGCCGGACCCAGACCACCGGGGATAAGTTTTTCTATAATACTGGACGAATATTCACCTACTGCCTGCTGGGTGTATTAGCAGGCGTATTTGGCAGCGGCCTGCAATGGTTCATGGGGCAGCAATTTCTATCAGTATTTACTGGAATACTATTGGTAGTGATTTTACTGATTTCCTGGTTTAGTTCTAGAAAGCCAACTGCTGCCGTATCGCGTTTGCTGTCCGTCTTTAAATCCAAACTAGCGCAAATGTTGGATAAGCATCCCAAAAGCATGTGGTGGTTCGGTGTCTATAACGGGTTCTTACCCTGCGGACTGACATATGTGGCCCTGGCAGCTGCAGTGGCTACCGGCAACGTAATACAGGCTGTCATTTATATGGCGCTCTTTGGCCTGGGTACCAGTCCTATGATGTGGGCGATTGTCAGCAGTGCCAAACGCTTCAGGATTAAATCGCTTAGTGCGAATGCTATGGTAACCGGATTTACCTGGTTCCTGGCGCTGTTGCTTATTATCCGGGGTATGGGGCTTGGCATACCTTACCTGAGTCCGGATCAACACCATCAGCATCATACGCATATGTCTCAATCTAAATAGAACTATGGGTGATCTAAATGTACTGCCTGTACTGAAGGATACGGATTTGCGCAACTATACCCGGCTGCTGTTCAAAGACATGGAAGCTTTGGAGGCGATGATTTCACAGGGTATGATAGAGGAAGGGGTGCGCCGGATTGGAGCGGAGCAGGAGTTATGTTTAATCGACAGGCATGGTTTCCCGGCTTTGCTGGTAGAGGAAGTACTGTCGGCACTGGACGATCCGCATTTTACCACAGAACTGGCAAAATTTAACCTTGAGATCAATCTTGACCCATTGACGCTGGAGGGCGGTTGTTTTTCCCAACTTGAGCAGGATCTGGAACAATTGCTGGGCAAGTGTCAGTCAGCCTGTCATCAATTGGACTGTCAGCTCCTGTTAACCGGAATATTGCCCTCTTTGAGGTCAAAGGATTTGGGGATGGAATCCATGACTATAAGACAGCGCTATCAGGCCCTTAACCAGGCCATTCTGGAAATGCGGAAATCTCCGCAGAAGTTCCATATCCAGGGAACAGACGAATTAACTACAAGTTCTGATTCCGTAATGTTTGAAAGTTGTAACACCAGTTTTCAATTGCATTACCAGGTAGGAGCTGCAGAATTTGCTGCACATTACAACTGGGCCCAGGCTATAGCGGGACCGGTGCTGGCAGCCTGTACCAATTCGCCTCTGTTTCTGGGGAAACGGTTATGGAGTGAAACCAGGATTGCACTTTTTCAGCAGGCTACTGATACCCGTGGTTACCTGGAAGAGTTGCGGCATACCAAGCCCAGGGTGGTTTTTGGTGAAAGCTGGATGGAGGAGCAGTTGACCAACTACATTAAAAGGGATTTGAGCACTTACCGGCCATTGGTGCTGGCAGATGGTTTGCCCGATTCCATGGCCCAGTTGGAGCAGGGAGAAATTCCCAAGTTGCGGGCTTATTCCCTGTTCAACGGCACCATTTACCGCTGGAATCGCCCCTGTTACGGGATTACCAACGGCAAGCCCCATTTTAGGATTGAAAATCGATATTTGCCCTCTGGACCCTCTGTAAAAGATGAGGTGGGTAATGCGGTATTCTGGATCGGCTTAATGAGGGGATTGCCTTCCCGATACCTGCAGATTAAGGATCATATGGATTTTCACCAGGCAAAGTCCAACTTTATCAAGGCCGCAAGACAGGGACTTGACTCGAGCTTGTGGTGGATGGGAAAAAGCTACCAGGCGCAGGAGTTGATACTGGATGTACTGATTCCAATTGCCAGGACAGGACTGGAAAGTGCAGGTATCAACTCAAATGATATCGAGCAATATTTGGAAGTGGTGGAACAACGTGTAAAGTCTACAAAAACGGGTTCAAATTGGATTCAGCAATCATACAATACCTTGCTGAAATCAAATCCCCAGAACACTGCCTTATCGGCAATCACTACTGCGGTGTGGAGTCGCCAGCAAGAAAAGCTGCCCATATACCAATGGTCTGATATACAGCAGGATGAAGTGGACGATGGTGCCCATCATTACCGCAGAGTCGATCAGATCATGTCTAAGGATCTTTATACTGTATTCGAGGAGGATCTAATAGATTTGGTTCCTAATATTATGAAATGGAATCAGGTGCGCCATATGCTGGTGGAAAATCGCGACGGAGATCTGGTGGGTCTGGTAACTTTGGGCCGCCTGGGCAAATATTATTCAGAAAACAAAGACTCAGACCCGGTGATGGTAAAGGATGTAATGGTTGACCAGGTAATTACCGTCAGTCCCGATACACCTACACTGGAGGCTATTGAACTGATGCAGGGGAAGCACATTGGTTGCCTGCCGGTGTTAAACCATGATAAAAAATTGGTGGGTGTGATTACAGAGCAAGACCTGTTGCAGGTGGCCGCATCCTACCTCAAAGCTGATAAAAGTCAATGACTATTTTGACCACTGTCAATAAAGCAAAGACTTCTTTTAAATAGTTTAAACAAGGTTAATTTTTATTATAAAACCCACGAACATGAAATCGATTTTGGTACCCACAGATTTCTCAGAGCAAGCAAACTTTGCCCTGGATTTGGCCAAACAACTGGCCAAAAAGCACGGCGCCTCCATACAGCTGTTGCACATTGTAGAACAACCAGGTTCCCATTACCTGACTCCTGTTACCGGGGGAGGTCAGGATCAAATGGACAATGTTTATGTACTCAGGTTGATAGAAAAGGTCAAAGCCCAGTTGAGAAATATTACCAATGAGCTCTCCCAACAAAATATCCAGGCCACCTATCAAATCAAGATCGGTAACCCATTCAAACATATTTCCAGCCAGATAAAGGATGAAGACTTTGACTTGATAGTTATGGGAACTCAGGGGATTTCAGGAATAGATGAGGTAATGGTTGGTAGTAATACGGAAAAGGTAATCAGGCATGCCAGCTGCCCGGTGGTAACTTTAAAGGCAAAGGTGGAACTGGAAAATATAAAAGAGCTGGTATTCGCCCTGAGCTACTTTGACCAGAGTGACCACCTGGCAAATCGACTGAAGGAAATACAGAAAATGTTCTCAGCAAAGGTTCATCTGGTTACTATCAATACCCCGGGAAATTTTCTTATTGAACGGAATGTGGCCAAGTCGCTTAACGAGTTTATCAAAACGCATCAAATTGAAGATTACACCATAAACATTTACAGCGATATCACCGAAGAGGAGGGTATTCTGCACTTTGCTGAAGATCGAAATGCCCAAGCCATCGCCATGGCCACTCACGGACGTACCGGGATAAGTCACTTGCTGGCGGGGAGTCTTAGCGAAGACCTGGTGAACCACTCAATTCTACCGGTAGTCACATTCCCTATTAAAGAGAAACAAAAGAACAAGAAAACTGTAGATAGCTGAGGTCAGCTAAAGTTAGCTAAAGAATTCTCTTATCCGGGCTTTTATCTGATTCTCTGTGATGCGGTCACAGGATTCGACTTTCACCACC
>JAUIKU010000212.1 GCA_030430675.1 Bacteroidia bacterium
TTTTCCACCATTTTGACCAGTTTTTTGTCAGCCTTTACCCGGGCCGAAATTTCTACCATGTCTCTTTTGGGTTCGAAAACCACTCGTGAAGGGTTTAGATCCTGGAGGTTGACAGACTTGATAATCTGGTCCCCGCTCTTGGTATCGGTGATCATAACCGAAACGATGTACGGATTTTCCGCATCACTTCGGAATTTTTGCTCATAGGATTTCTTCTTACCTGCAACTGCTCCGGTATGTTCTTCCAGAAACTGCAGGTGTTGCTGTAAATCCTGCGCCACGCCTGTCCAATACGTTACCAACCAAAAGAATGCGGATAGAATGAACTTTGTCATAGGTTTACCTGCTAATTGCCCCAAAAATTTGCTTGGATAAAGTTAGAAAATGATGGTTTACCAACAACCATATGTGCTTAAACTACTACATTGACAATTTTCCCCGGCACTACAATTACTTTTTTGGGTGTCTTATCGCCCACCCATTTTTTAATGGCTTCGGCTTCCAGCACCTTTTGCTCGATTTCTTTAGGTGGCAGGCCCACCGCAAAGGTCATTTTGGCCCGCATTTTTCCGTTGACCGAGACGGGGTATTCATAGCTGTCTTCCTTCAGGTACTCCTCGTTGTACTCAGGGAATTTTTCTAAGCTGACACTTTGCTGATGGCCTAATAGTTGCCACAACTCTTCCGCCAGGTGAGGGGCAAAGGGAGCAATCACAACCACCAACTCCCGCAGGACGGCTTTTTTGCGGCATTTCAGCGCGGTCAACTCATTAACGCAGATCATCAGGGAACTGACACAGGTATTCAAAGAAAGCCGTTCGATATCATCGCCCACTTTTTTGATGGTCTGATGGGTGATCTTCAATTCGTCTGCAGAGGGTTTGGCATCTTCAATCACCAGGTTTCCCAACTCGTCGTGGAAAAGATTCCAGAATTTTCGCAGAAATTTGAATACACCGTCGATGCCATGCGTACTCCAGGGCTTTCCTTGTTCCAACGGGCCCAGAAACATTTCGTACATCCTGAGGGTATCCGCACCGTACCTGTCAACAATGTCGTCCGGGCTCACCACATTCAATTTGGATTTGGACATTTTTTCCACCTCACTGCCGCAAATGTATTTTCCGTCCTCCAGAATGAATTCGGCATCTTTCAGGTCGGGCTGCCACTGCTTAAAGGCTTCCACATCCAGCACATCATTCCTGCACAAATTGATGTCGACATGAATCGGGGTGGTTTTATGGTTTTTCCTAAGGTTGTAAGAGACAAATGTATTGGTATCCTGGATGCGGTAGGCAAAGTTGGACCGACCCTGTATCATACCCTGGTTCACCAGTTTCTGAAAGGGCTCGTCGGCAGGAACATATCCCAGGTCATACAACACCTTATGCCAGAACCGCGCATACAACAAGTGCAGTACTGCGTGTTCTGCGCCCCCCACATACAGGTCTACCGGGCTCCATTGCTTGAGTTTTTCCTGGCTGGCCAGTTCCTGCCCATTTCCGGGATCGGTAAATCTCAGGTAGTACCAGCAGGAACCGGCCCATTGGGGCATGGTGTTGGTCTCCCGTTTGGCGGCGGACCCATCAATGGGGGAGGTGGTATTGACCCAATCAGGTGCCTTGGCCAGGGGACTCTGCCCGTCCTGGGTGGGTTTATAGTCATCCACTTCCGGCAATACCACTGGTAATTGCTCTTCCGGTACCGCCACCACACCATCTGCTTCGGTATGGATCAGTGGAATGGGCTCTCCCCAATACCGCTGGCGGGTAAAGATCCAGTCCCGCAATTTATAGTTGACCGCTGCTTTGCCGTGTCCTTCCTTTTCAATTCGGTCGATGATGATGCGGGTAAATTCTTTGCTGTGCAGCCCGTTGTACTCACCGGAGTTGATCATGGTGCCATGCCCTTCATAGCATTGATTTGAGGCATCATTTGCTACACCATCTTCTGCCACTACTGGAATTATAGGCAGATCAAAAGCCTGGGCAAACTCAAAATCGCGTATATCGCCACCAGGTACTGCCATTACCGCCCCGGTGCCATAGGAGATCAATACATAGTCGGAGATCCAAATGGGTATTTGCTGCTGGTTAATAGGGTTTATGGCATAAGCCCCGGTAAATACCCCGGTCTTGCTTTTGTCCAGATCACTGCGTTCCAGGTCACTCTTCTTGCTGGTTTTTTCCAGGTAATCGCCCACTGCATCTTTTTGTTCTTCCACGGTGATCTGCGGCACCAACGGGTGCTCCGGGGCCAGTACCATATAGGTCACCCCGAAAATGGTATCGGGTCTGGTGGTATATACCTCAATGTCGTCATCATGTCCGGCTATGGGAAAATTGATCTCAGCACCCTGTGAGCGCCCGATCCAGTTCCTTTGGGAAGTTTTTATGGATTCCGGCCAATCCAGGCCCTCCAGTCCTTCCAGCAGACGGTCGGCATAGGCGGTAATTCTCAGCATCCATTGCCGCATGGGTTTTCGGATGACCGGGTGGCCCCCTCGTTCACTTACTCCTCCCACGACTTCTTCATTGGCCAATACCGTACCCAGTGCCGGACACCAGTTGACCGCAATTTCATCCTGAAAAGCCAGGCGATGATCGTTGATATAGTCCTGTTGTTGCTTTTTGGTTAACCCTGAAGGGATCTCTAACTCGCTGATATCACGGGCTTTCTGCTGTGCGTGATCGTAAAAGCTGTTGAACATCTTCAGGAAGATCCATTGTGTCCAGCGATAATATTGTGGATCACTGGTACGTACTTCCCGCTCCCAGTCATAGCTGAAACCCAGTACTTCCAGTTGCTGTTTGAAGCGGCTGATGTTACTTGCGGTGGTTTTTGCGGGATGCTGACCGGTCTTGATCGCATATTGTTCCGCAGGAAGGCCAAAAGAATCAAATCCCATGGGATGCAGTACATTGAACCCCCTGGCCCTTTTGTAACGGGCAATAATGTCTGTGGCAATGTATCCCAGCGGATGGCCCACATGCAGGCCGGCTCCCGATGGATATGGAAACATATCCAGAACATAGTAGTTGGGTTTTCCAGCATCTTCCCCGGTGCGGAAGCTCTTATTTTCCTGCCAGTATTGCTGCCACTTTTGCTCTATTTCCCTAAACTTATAGTCACTCATTTGCTAACTTCCTGTATACGAAAAAATATGGTTGCAAAAATAATGATTTTGCCGGTACTGCCGCTAAATCCTTCAATTCAATCATTTTTCACTTATCCTCCAGGTAGGATCCGAGGCAATTTTGGTGTCCGTTATTGAACAAAATTTGTTGCGAAAACGGTCAGGTGGGTTTTGATGGTATTTATATATTATTGAAAATCAGACATGTAGGTAGTTGGCATTAATTTCGACACGGAATGAGCAAAAACAAAATATATTTAATATGAGTGATACTAAATTGTACCGGGTTAGGAATGGCATTTTGGGAGGAGTATGCGGTGGTTTTGCCGATTACCTGGGATGGGACCGGGCCCTGGTGAGGTTGCTGTATGTTATTGTGTCAATCCTGAGTGCCGCCTTCCCCGGGACTATCGTGTATATTGTGCTTTGGATCGTAATGCCGATGAGGGATCAGGAAGCAGCGGGATAGGTTGTCTAACTAATCGTCCGGTTGTTGATCAATGGTTTGGCCCAGAAGCCTATGCTGAGAATATAACATAGCGGAAGATAGAGGAAGAGCATGCCGGTTTTTAAGCCCGCCAGATCGCCAATCCATCCAACGGTCAGGGGAATTATGGCACCACCGGCAATACCGGTAACCAGGATACCTGAGAGTGAACCGTGATGGCTTGATGCTGAATTCAGCGCCAGTGAAATGATCACCGACCACATTACGCTGGCAAAGAATCCCACCATGGGAAAAGCGATCAAGGCAACCGGGCCTGATGAAAACAGGGCTATGGAAAGACACAAAATTGCCGCCAAAATAAACCCGGTCAGTACTTTACGGCTGTCAATAAACTTAAGCAACACCAGTCCCAGGACAGTACCGGCAGTCATCAATCCCCAGAACCAGGACACCGCTCGGGCGCCTTCGATCAGCGGGTCGTACTGATGATAGGTCAGCAGATACTGGCTGATCCAGTTAGCTGTACCCTGTTCAAATCCCACGTAACAAAAAATCCCGGCGAAGTACAACAGGGTGATTGGGTTCTTAAGGAGACTAATATGGGTGGCCCAGGCGCCTACTTTTTCATCCTCCTGCCGTTGAACCTTGGGAAACTTAATGAAGCTAATGGCAAATACCATCAATAAGGAAGTGATGGCAAATAGCCAGTAGAGGGAGATCCAGGGAAGATCAGGTGGCAATAAGGCACCCAGTGATCGGAAAACAGAAGAATCACCGGTTGAAAGGTCCTGTACCACATAGCTGTACACCAGTGGACTTAGGAAGGAAGCCAGACCAAAGAACAATTGCCCCAGTACCGAGTTGAATGCAAAATGTTCTTCACCTCCGGCCACCCGCAGCAAGGGATTGATGGCCACCTGTAACATGGCCATACCACAACCAATTACAAACAGGGATATTGCATATACGGGGTAGGTAGGAGTCAAAGCAAAAACCAGGGCACTGATACTGGCAATGAGAAATGCCGCCAGCATAACCCCTTTTTCCCCCCACTTTTCCACCAGGATCCCTGCGGGGATTGACATAACCCCATAAGCTATAAAGAAAGAGGCGATCAGAATTCCCGCCAGGGTTTGGTTAATACCGAAATCCCGGATAATGTCCGGTACCAGAGGACCTATTATATTGGTGAGAAAGGAGATAACGAAGAAGGTCACCAATACCAGCCCCACCATTAGATAGTTTCTCATAATTCAACGGTCCTTATAGAATAAAAGGATGAGCACAGGCAATAATGTCAAATCAATAATCAGGGCAAACAAAAGAGTAAGCCCCACGAACAACCCAATATAGAAGGTTCCTCCAAAGGATGATAGCAATAGCGTCATAAATCCACTGATCAACACCAGGGTAGTGATGATAATGGCTTTCCCGGTGGAAAAATAAGTGCGCTTGATGGCGTATAACCTGGATTTGCCCTTGGCCAGTTCCATTCTCAGTTTGCTGATAAAATGAATGGTGTCATCCACTGCTATACCAAAGGCTACGGTAAAGATCACACTGGTAGTCAGTTTCAGTGTTATTCCCATTGCTCCCATAATACCGGCAACCAGTAATAATGGAATGATGTTCACGATCAGGGTAATCAATATCATGCGCCATGACCTGAACATTAAACCGGCAATTAGTGCCACTACCCCGAAGGCGATGGTGAGTCCGATACTCATATTTTTTACCAGATATTCGTTGTTTTTATCAATCAGCAGGGAGGTACCGGTGACCCTGAATTTAACCTGTGAGGTATCAACCTTCGTTTTAATAAAATCATACAATTCGGATATTTTTTTTCCGGTCTGGTTGCTGCCCACATCTCCCATTCTGCCGGTAAAACGGGCGTATTGAAGGTCTTCGGATATAATTCCCTTGAAGTAGGACTGCTTGCGGAATCTCAACAAGTCAGCCCGTATTCCGGACAGCTGATTGGAGTCAGGTAGTCTATAGTTTTCTACGGTTCCGCCGTTGACGGCCTGATTAGCGCTTTTGACCAGGGTAAGCGGTGAGCTTAAGGCAGTGGTGCCAAAGCTGTCCGTAAGGTAGGTGTGGACTTTCTCTATTTCCTCAAGTATTTCGACATCGAATATATCGGCACCATTTTGAGTTACGGTGATGGACATCTCAAAGGGACGGGATCCGCCATAGTTTTCATCGAAAAATAGAAAGGCGGATTTTAACGGATGAGACCGGGGCAAATCGTCGATCAGGAAAGTATTCACCTTCAGCTGGGTGATACCTATCACGGCCAAAGCTACCAACAGCACACTGATGGTGATGACTTTGACCGGACGTCGTAATACCCACAACAGCGAACCGGTCAGCCATTTCTTCCAGCGTTTTCTGGTAGCGGCATTGGCAACAATTCTGGGTTTGGGCAAATAGACCAGGGCCGACGGGAGCAGTGAAAAAGCTAATAGATAGGCAATTAACACCCCGGTGGCGGTATAGATCCCAAAGTCACGGATAGGAATGATATTACTGGTCATCAGGGTCAGAAAACCTATACCGGTGGTAAGGCTGGTGAGAAAGGTGGCAATTCCCACCTCCCTGAAAGTAACTTTAAGTGCTGCCATCCGGGAGTTTCCCAGCCTGAGCTCTTCAATATACCGTGTCAGTATGTGAATTACGTCCGACATACCCACTACGAATATTATCGTAGGCAGCAATACCATCATCAGGTCAAGTGGTTTTCCCACCAGGTTCATAAAACCCAGGGTCCAGGCTCCGGCCAGCGCTACTACCATTAGCGGCACGATGACTGCCCAGGCAGCCCGGTAGGTCACCGTTAGAAACAGCACCACCAGCACCACAGATGCGCTCAGGAACAGGAATAATTCCTGTTGTATCAGGCCCAGGTAGACGGGCTGTGCCCGGATCTTCCCCGCCATATAGGGTTTAGGTAATTCGAGGGACCGGATCTTGACCACTAAACTGGTAAAAAGACTGTCGGCATCGCTCTTGTTTATCTGTTGACTATGTTTGATCACCAGGCTTAAAGATCGACCGTCGCGGGAAAAAAGTTGCGAAACCAAATCGTTCCTGGTATATATGCTGATACTGTCTTCTTTCAGTCGCTCCGGTTGTTGAGGATGCAAATAGGGGACAGGGGTCCAGCCAAATGGCCCTTTAATCAACCGGAAAGCATTGGTTGGGGATATCACCCGGTCGACCTGTGGAAGGCCCTGAAGAAATTCGCATAAACTATCAATTCTTAGCAGGAAATCGGCCTGAAAGCTCCCGCTGGGGTTCTCAAATGCCACCAACAGGAAATCATTGTCGTTTTCAAATCTTTGCCGGTATTCCAGGTAATAGTAAAGGTCTTTATCGCCCTGTGGAAAAAATTTCTCAAAATCATAGTCAAAACCAATACGGGTACTGGAAATAACTGCCAGAATGCTAATGCCGGCAATGATCAACAGGGTCCATCTGGCCAAAGGTTTTATCATAGTTTAACCGACATTTTCGTCATAAGCTCGAATACTATAATGGTGAATTTGAAAAAAGGTTTAGTATAGTAAAAATTATCATAACCAGCCCAAGGTATTTTTGCTGATGCCCTGTATTTTTACATACAAACCACCAAACGAATGAAGCAGTACCACCAGTTAATGACCACCATCCTGGAAAGCGGTGTCAAGAAGGAAGATCGTACCGGCACGGGTACCTTAAGCATTTTTGGATACCAGATGAGGTTTGATCTCAGTCAGGGTTTTCCCCTGGTAACCACCAAAAAGGTGCATTTAAAATCCATCATACACGAACTTTTGTGGTTTCTGAGTGGCGATACCAATATCGGCTACCTCAAGGAGAACGGCGTAACCATTTGGGATGAATGGGCTGATAGCCAGGGTGAACTGGGACCGGTGTATGGTCATCAATGGCGCAGTTGGCCGGCACAGGATGGTAAAACGGTGGATCAAATTGACCAGGCCCTGCATCAGATCAGGCACAATCCTGATTCCCGGCGTATTATTGTCAGCGCCTGGAATGTGGGAGAAATTGAACATATGGCATTACCTCCCTGTCACGCTTTTTTCCAATTTTATGTGGCAGATGGCAAATTATCTTGTCAGTTATACCAGCGCAGTGCAGATGTTTTTCTGGGGGTACCCTTCAATATAGCCTCCTACGCATTGTTAACGATGATGGTAGCACAGGTGTGCGATTTGAAACCGGGAGATTTCGTTCATACCCTGGGCGATGCGCATCTATATACCAATCACCTGGAACAGGCCCGATTGCAGTTGTCACGTGAGCTGAGGCCGCTGCCCAGGATGCAGCTCAACCCCCAGGTAAAGGACCTGTTTGCTTTTCAGTACGGAGATTTTCAACTAGTGGATTACCACCCACATCCTCGCATAAAAGCAGAAGTAGCGGTTTAAAACCTGGTAGCTCCAAATAGAGTTTCCCCGGACGGACCGGAAATTTACATACTTTCAGGTGCTGAAATAGGCAATTTTTA
>JAUIKU010000213.1 GCA_030430675.1 Bacteroidia bacterium
CCCGGCTTTATCTATTCGACAGGTCGACCGGGGAAAGGTACTGGCTTTTACTTCCGATCCCGCTCCGCACTGGGCCTGTAATTTTGTTTACTGGGAGCGTTATGGCGAGTTTTGGAGAAACTGTCTTAGCCTGGTGCTGGCAGAAAATTGATAGATTCCACTGTAAGCCATTTTATTTGTATTTTTATAATGCTGCTTACCGTATAAAACAATGACTCTTTTGAAATACCTGTTTGGCAGATCAATTGCTATAATACCGGTACTGAGTATTTGCCTGTGGTCCTGCAAGGTAGATATCCCGGAGCCGGTTTCCATCGCTTATGATAACCTGCCGGAAGAGGTTGACTTCAATTTTCATGTCCGACCAATATTGTCGGATCGATGTTATTCTTGTCACGGACCGGATGAAGAGGCGAGGAAAGGGGAGTTGCGTTTGGATCAGCCTCAGGATTTTAGGAAAGTCATCAAACCCGGAAATCTGCGAGGAAGTGCCATGGTGCATAGAGTTCTTTCGGATGACCCGGAGGAGATGATGCCACCTCCGGCTTCAAATTTGGCGCTTACCGAAAAAGAAAAAGCAATACTGATCAAATGGGTAAAGCAGGGTGCCCCCTGGAAGGATCACTGGGCGTTTGACCCGCCAGTTGCCATGGTGCCACCGGAACTGGAGCATGTGGATTGGCCGGTACAAAACCAGATTGACCAGTTTATTTTTAAACGGTTGGAGATTGAGGGATTGGAACCCAGCATTGAAGCGGATAAAGAGCGGTTGCTGAGGCGGGTTACCATGGACTTAACGGGATTGCCACCTACTATAGAAGAGATTGACGACTTTCTGATGGACCAAAGCGATGCGGCCTATGAAAAAGTAGTAGACCGCCTGCTGGAATCTATCGCCTGTGCAGAAAGACTGACCATGGATTGGCTGGACCTCTCCAGATATGCCGATTCACACGGTATGCACGCGGACGGATGGCGTGGTATGTGGCCCTGGCGTGACTGGGTCATTGAGGCTTTCAGGGAGAATATGCCGTACGATCAGTTCGTTACCTGGCAGTTGGCTGGGGATCTGTTACCCGATGCTACCAGGGACCAAAAATTGGCTACAGCTTTTCATCGAAACCATCCGATGACTGCCGAAGGTGGCGTTATAGATGAAGAATTCAGGTTAAACTATGTGTTTGACCGCACAGAAACCACCGGTACCGCTTTTTTAGGCCTCACTATGAATTGTGCCCGGTGCCATGACCATAAATTCGATCCCATCAGCCAAAAGGATTATTACCAGTTGACTGCCTTTTTCAACAATATCAGGGAGTTGGGCATGACGGGAGATGATGGAAATTTTGGTCCCATGCTGCCATTAATGGATGGGGAGACTGAGGCGATTTTAAAACAATTGGACGAGGAGGTTCAACAAACCAGTTTGGAAATGGAATCAAAGGTTCGGCAGTTACTGCCCCGGGCACCACAATTGGATGATCCCGGTGACGACCACCTCAAGTTCCGAGTGGGCTATTTCCCACTGGATAAAATGAGAGACAGGAGAAGATCTGATCTCAAAGATCCAGGTCAGCAAGAGGGACCGGTGAATGGGGTAGTATTGGATAACAACCCAAAGGCCTACTCATCAGGGCTTCCGGAATTGGTAACCGGCAGGTTAGGTCAGGCACTTAAATTCAGGGGTGAATACGACGAACTGCATATTACCGGCTTTGGTAACCTGGAATGGACTGAAGCTTTTTCCGGTGGAATGTGGATCAATACCAGCAAAAGAGAGGCAGATAAAACCCAGACCCTGATGGGTACCTCAGGACAAAAAAACAATTTTTGGCGCGGTTGGGACCTCTACCTGGATCAGTCCAACAGATTGAACTTTAGGTTTATTCATTCCCTGCCGCATAATTATATCCACCTGAAATCGGAAGATTCAATCTCTATCAATAACTGGAACCATGTATTCTTTACTTATGACGGATCGGGAAAGGCAAAAGGAATAAAACTATTCCTGGATGGGAAAGCAATGGCTGCCGAAGTTATGTTTGACCACCTTTACAAAACTGCCAGAACTGTGGATTACGGATCGGACCAGCCCAACGACCGGGCGGTACGGGTAGCTAAAAGTTACCGGGCATTCACCGGAGAAGATGGCGTCTTTAAGGGATTGATTGATGAGATTGAACTTTATAAAATAGACCTTACTCCACTGGAGGTCAGTAAGATATATCTAAGTAAAGTCGGAAAACCTGTTGAGCTGGCCGGCGATAATGAGTTGCCCAAATTGCACTGGGTATACCGGCAACCTGAAATGCAGGTTTACCGGGATCACCTAAAGGATTTGCGGAAAAGAAAACTGGAAGCCATGAATTCGGTGCCGGAGGTGATGGTTATGGAAGAGATGCCGCAACCGCGGGTTACTTACGCTTTTAAGCGGGGAATTTACAGCAACCCGATGTATGAAGTAACCCCACAAACGCCTGGGGTACTGGGGGAATTTCCCAAGGATTTACCCAGAAATCGATTGGGTCTGGCCAAATGGTTGTTTGACAGTGGCAATCCCTTGACTGCGAGAGTAACGGTAAACCGGTACTGGCAGATGGTTTTTGGTACCGGGTTGGTAAAAACACCACAGGACTTCGGAGTCCAGGGAGCATTACCTACGCACCCGGAATTACTGGATTACCTGGCGTTATACCTGCAGGACCAGCAATGGGAAGTTAGGGCGCTGTTAAAATTAATGGTGATGTCACATACCTACCGGCAAAGCAGCAAAGTTACCGAGGACAAATGGGAAAAAGATCCGGACAATCAGCTGCTGGCCCGGGGTACCAGCTACAGGTTGCCGGCAGAAATGATTAGAGACAATGCGTTAGCTGCCAGTGGGTTATTGGTCAATCAGATAGGTGGTAAGAGTGTAAGACCTTATCAGCCGGAAGGATTGTGGATTGACAAGGGTAATTTCTCCCAGAAACTCCTGAGATACAAAGTGACTCTGGGTGACAGCCTGTACCGCCGAAGTATGTATACTTTTATCAAAAGAACCTCTCCGCATCCGGCCATGACCGCTTTCGATGCTCCCAACCGGGATGTTTGCACTGTTAAACGTGAAACCACCAATACCCCATTGCAGGCGCTGGTTTTAATGAATGATCCCCAGTTTGTAGAGTGCTCCCGGGTACTGGCTGAAAGAGTACAAAAAGAATCCAATGATACACTGGAGCGTCAAATTATACAGGCATTCAGATTGGTAACAGGACGAAAGCCCAAACTGGAAGAAGTGGAAATTTTCGGAGATTTATACCACCGGCAATACGATAGATTTTTAGCCAGTCCAAGTCAAATTGATAGTCTTTTGGCGGTGGGTGAATATCCCTTTGATCCGGCACTTGAAAAGGCCAGGACCGCAGCACTGACGGTAGTAGCCAGTACTATGATAAACCACGATGAGGCCTATATGAAAAGATGAAGGGTTATAAGCTATAAACTATGAGTTATAAGTTATGAGTGGTCTATGTGAACATCAGCATCAGCACTATACCAGAAGGGATTTCCTTACCAGGACTTCTTTGGGACTGGGAGCATTGGCCGTGGGCTCATTTTTGGACCCCGTAGGCCTTTTGGGAAAAGCGCCCGGCATTGGAGGCGGCAACAGAGGGATATTGGGCGGCCCTCACTTTACCCCAAAAGCCAAAAGAGTCATTTACCTGTTCCAAAGCGGCGGGCCTTCCCATCTGGACTTGTTTGACTATAAGCCCCTGCTGAACGAGATGAATGGCCAGGACCTGCCAGAGAGCGTCAGGCAAGGCCAACGACTTACCGGTATGACCTCGGGACAGGCCTCTTTCCCATTGGCAGGCTCTCAGTTTGGATTCAGGCAATATGGGGAATCAGGTGCCTGGGTAAGTGAGTTGATGCCCCATACCGCCAAAGTAGTGGATGAGCTTTGCTTTATTAAGTCCATGTACACCGAGGCTATCAATCACGACCCGGCGGTAACCTTTATTCAAACAGGATCAGAACTTCCCGGTCGCCCTTCCATTGGATCCTGGTTGAGCTATGGATTGGGATCGGACAATGAGAACCTGCCATCATTCGTGGTACTGGTTACCAAAAATAAATTCGGGCAGCCACTGTACGCCCGCTTATGGGGTAACGGGTTTCTGCCCTCTCAGCACCAGGGGGTGCAATTCAGGGCCGGTAAGAATCCGGTATTATACCTGAACAATCCGCCGGGAGTAACCGGACAAAGCCGCAGAGAGCAGCTGGACCACCTTCAGCAACTGGAAAAGTTGAACCATCAGGACCTAGGAGATCCCGAAATAATGGCCCGCATGGCGCAATATGAAATGGCCTATCGAATGCAAACCTCAGTACCAGAGATCATGGACACCAGTTCGGAGCCTGACAGTATTTACGATATGTACGGTCCGGATAGCCGGAAACCGGGAACCTATGCCGCGAACTGTTTATTGGCCAGAAGGTTGGCAGAACGAGATGTTAAGTTCATCCAGTTGTATCACCAGGGCTGGGACCAGCATGGGAACCTGCCCAAGGCCATCGCTACCCAATGTCTGGAAACGGACCAGGCTACGGCAGCGTTAATTACAGATCTTAAACAACGGGGTATGCTGGATGATACCCTGGTAATTTGGGGAGGTGAGTTTGGCCGCACCAGTTATTCACAGGGGCAGCTGACCAAAACCAACTATGGCCGCGATCATCATCCTCGATGTTTTACCGTGTTCATGGCTGGGGCCGGGGTGAAAAAGGGTTATACCCTGGGAGCTACGGACGACTTTGGGTATAGCGTGATCCAGGACCCGGTGCACGTTCATGATTTCCAGGCCACCCTGATGTATCTGCTGGGGGTAGACCATGAGCGACTCACTTTCAAGTTTCAGGGGAGAAGATTCAGACTGACCGATGTTCACGGGGAATTGGTAAAGCAGGTCTTAAGCTGACCGAATCATTCATACCCATTGCCCTCAACCACTATCGCTTGAATCGGTCCTTTATTGTTCAAGCTACGCATGAAAGTTACCCTATGGGGATCCGGGAGCTGTAGATGACTCTGTCTGATATGCATCCCACGATACCGCCAGCAGCCCTGTAAATTCTTTTTTCCTTAAATGGTATAACCTTTTCCCCAGGAACAGCGCCTGTTGCTGGTATTGATTTCGATGCTGGCCTATGGTTTTCAGTAGAAGCTGCCCGTTTTCTTGTTTCTTAAACCTATTAGCAAGTGCCTCAATGAAGTTACTCAGATTGTGCATATCTCTTTGCAGACCTGCCAGATCCGACAGCTTGTGTAATTCAGATTCCATGGCAGCCAGAAATCCCGGCCAAATTGGCGAGAGGAAATCAAGCTGATACCGCAGATACTTTATTCTTTTGCGCCATTCGTGGAAGGCTTCCGAAGTGATTTCTTGATTCAACCGTAACAGAGATTTACGTCCTCTGTTATAGGTCCGTTTCAGGTTGGGTTCAATGTCAGGATAGCCGGTTACCTCCACTTTCCAGGAATCTATCTGAGCATATTTTTTTAATAGGTTGCTTTGAATTTTTTTCAATGTGACTTGCAATTCATTATCCTCGAAGGAAGACCGTTGCCCTTTAAGGGACTCTTCAATACTCTCAATTACCTGCTGATGCGTTTTATCTTGAGACACCTTTTGGATAAGAGCTAAAGCCTCCAGCGATGCCTCTATATCTCTAACCTGGGATATTAGCCTGGCCTGATCACGAAAAAACCGATTTTCCGCATGATAAAAGGAAATACGACTCCTCACCAATCTTAATTCAGCCCGTATATTTTTAAATGTTTTCCTGATTTCATGCACTACAAAGTGGGGGTCTGATTCGGATTTATTGTCAATCAGATCCAGTGTGACCCGGCATTGATTTTTGATAGTATCCTTAATTACATCCGAAAAATCTTCACCTTTGAATTTTGCTTTAATGCGTTTCTTCATAAGCATGAAAATCAGTTGACCAAACTACTATCACTTCCTGGCTACTTCAGAATGTAGTTGGAGGCCACCGCTTCGAAATCTTTTATTTGAGCATCAATCCAGGGCTGTTCCCTGTTCAGTTCATTTGCAATAATCGCTGCCACTTTGGGGGCCATCTCCAGGCTGGCCCTGGCATCCAGGAACAACGCTCTGGTGCGCCGCGCCAGCACATCTTCTACCGTTCTGGCCATTTCTTCTCTTACTGCCCACACCACTTCGGCCCTGGTGTATTCCAGGTTGGGATGTAATCTATCTTTTAACTCCGGGTTCTCTTCCATTAATTGTAAAATGGCAACCCTGTCCGATCCATAGATTTGCAGGTGGTCTTTGGCATGCCTGTTCAAGGAATAACCATGAATGGGCATATTTCTGGTAGTACAGGGTCGTTCCTCAAGCCCGCCCACCAGGATGGCCTTTTCCACAGCATCTTCTCCCATTTTGCGATATGTAGTCCATTTACCTCCGCTTACGGTAATAAGTCCGGAAAGCGACACGGTAATCTGATGGTTGCGAGAAACTTCCTTGGTTTCTTCCTGGTCGTTCCCATCATAAGCCAATGGGCGTAAACCGGCAAACACACTTAATACATCAGACCTCTTAGGGGCGCGGGTGAGGTACCGTCCCGCGGTATTGAGAATAAATTCAATTTCCGATTCCAGGGGCTGAGGTTCCAATTCGGGTTGGTCCCTGGGGGTATCGGTGGTGCCCACAATTACCCGATGATGCCAGGGAACTGCAAACAATACCCGGTCGTCATCCGTTTTTGGGATCATTATGGCCGAGTCACCTTTTAAAAAATGGGAGGGAAGTACCAGGTGAACACCCTGACTGGGACGTATGCTGCGGGAGTGCTGAGGGTCATCCATGGTGCGTACTTCATCCACAAATACACCGGTGGCATTTACCACCGCCTTGGCCTTGATCATATGTTCCTGTCCGGATTCCAAATCGGTAGCGATCACCCCTGAAATCAAATCGTTACTTTTCAGTAAACCGGTAACCTTGAAATAGTTTGCCAGTGTGCCATTATTTTTGCTAAATGTCTGTGCCAGGTTGATAGCCAGCCTGGAGTCATCGAACTGTCCGTCGTAATAGATCACCCCACCCCGCAGCCCACCGGTTTTAATGTTGGGAATGATTTCAATGGTTTCCTCCTTTGAAATCATCTCGGAGGGACCTAATCCCAGCTTACCAGCCATCATATCATATACTTTCATGCCAATGGCATAAAATGGCCCGCTCCACCATTCATAATTGGGTATTACGAAGGCCAGGTTTTTCACCAGGTGGGGGGCATTTTGCCGTAACAGCCCCCTTTCGTGTAGCGCTTCCAATACCAGCGATACGTCTCCTTGTGCCAGGTACCTTACTCCCCCATGTACTAATTTGGTACTGCGGCTAGATGTTCCCTTGGCGAAATCTGCCTGCTCCAGCAGTAACGTGTTGTAACCTCGGGTAGTGGCGTCCACCGCGGTGCCCAATCCGGTAGCACCACCGCCGATCACTATCAGGTCCCATATTTTTTCCGGGTTTTCAGTAATCGTCCGGATCATAAATGCTCTGTTCATGGGCGTTTATAGTGCGTTTTTTGTAGTAATTAAACCTTCCCGATCAATGTCCTGAATAACCTTAAGTGACCACTGGTAGCTTTCCGGCACCTCACCCATGATTACGGTTTGGGCAGGATATATCAGTGCTGGCAATTGATTTACATCAGTGATTTGTAAGCAGTTGAGCATTTCAATGGCTTCTCCTCTGCCATTTTTGCTACTGGATGCATTTTGTGTAGTGGGAGGATCCTGAATCATTACTGTTTTAATATCCTGGTCCAACAATGCGCCATACAGGGCTACCACACTCATTTCGCCCCTGCCTGCGATACCAATTTGCTTTGGGTCTACCCCGGGAAGGGTACGGCAGAATTCAATAAATCGCATCAGATCGTAAACCCGCATGGAGGCGATGGTCCTACCGGTCCAGGCCGCGGCACGGCGAATATGCCATTGTAAATCAGAAGGCCATCCGGACTCGCCAATTCCCCTGACATCCACAATGGCTATATTCCAGTCATCTCTTAGTTG
>JAUIKU010000214.1 GCA_030430675.1 Bacteroidia bacterium
TATCATCTTTTTTCATACTTGTTATGTTGTTTTGCTTGCCTAAACTTGTTAAACCCGGTGTTAATGAGGCAGCTCCCAGGGCCAATGCCGATTGCTGCAGAAAACGCCGCCGGCCCCGTCTGTGGCGGTCTGTGCTACTAGTGGATTTCCCACCCCGGACGGTATTCTCTTGAGAGGTATTTATTGGCTGCTTCATCATTGGTAATTTTCATTTTTTCTGAACTATAATGTACGGTTTTGCCCGCTCTCAAAGCAATGGCTGCCAGGTTGATGGTTTCGGTAACTGTTTCAGCCCGAATAAAGCTTCCGGGTGATTGTTTATTATCGACAACCGAGTTCAACCAGTTTTCATCCCGGAACCTTTGCACGGTACTGGAATCGATACTTTCTGCTCCATGACTTTTCATTTTTGACTGCGGTATAATTTCGGGATTTTCTCCCCTGAAACCAGCCAAAATCTTGCCTTTATCACCCACGAACATCATTCCTTCATTGGGAGTGTCCCGGCCATCTGTTTCCAATTCTTCCGGTGGGAAAGGTTTCATACCACCATCGTACCAAAGCAGGTCAAAGGCGGGAAGGTTCTTTTGCTGAGGAAACTTCAATCGTATCAGGCAGCTCTGTGGGAAAGCTACATCATTTTTAACCCATTTATAAACATTATCCACGGCTTCCCTGGTGGTGGTACCAAAAGCCCTGGCACTTACCGGCGGCCGGTCAATACCAAAGGCCTCAAATAAAGGAAATAAACTATAATGCCCCATATCGGCAATACTGCCACCACCAAAGTCATACCACCCTCTAAATACATTGTGGGTATAATGGGGGTGATAGGGGAGATCCGGCACCGGACCCAGCCACAATTGCCAGTTAAATCCTTCCGGTATTGGCGGCGTATCTGCAGGCCGCTTGGTCCACTGTTCCCAAACCGGCCGATATGACCAGTTGTGAATTTCCTTTAGTTCCCCTATCACACCGTCCTGAATCCAGGACAATACCAGTTTGTACTCCGGCCGGTTGCTCCAGGCCAGCAAGTGGGTAACCACCCCTGTTTCTTTGGCCTTGTTTATGGTGGCCCGGCCTTCGGCCAGGCGGTTGGCGATTGGCTTATGGGTTAGCACTGCTTTTCCTTGCTCCATAGCGGCAATAGTTATGGGGGCATGGGTATGATCCGGAGTCATGATTTTTACCACATCGATGTCGCTTTCCTTTACCAGCAGCTCACGATAATCCTCATAAGAAGCACATCCCTGATACTTTCCTGAAGTGGTGTTTTTACTATAATACCTTTCAACATACTGTTGGCCCACGTCCCTTCCCCCGGGTATGCCTGTCACACCGTCTCCCCAGCTGTCATCACCCAATACCTTGCGTATATTATCCCTGATACCATAGGGTGACCAATCGATATAATTGGTAGTGTATTTGTTAACATCGCATACTGCGGTAACCCGAATTCTTTCATTGCTGAGCATTGAACCCATTTCACGCAGGCCCTGGGTACCGCAGCCGATATTGGCCACGTTTACCTGGTCTGAGGGCGGTATGTGCCCGGTGCCGGCAATCACCCGGCTGGGGACAATAGAAATGGTGGCTGTGGTGGCTGCGGCGCTTTTGAGGAATTGGCGCCTTTTGAGTTTGGCATTGGTTTTCATGGCTGTGCTTCTTACTTACCCCAACTAAAATTACCGGTCAACTAGTAAATATAAGATTTGAAGGTGTAAATACAATAGACCGCTAAAATAGCACATCTGTATGCTGTCCACTGTTGCTGTTGCTGAAATCAATAGAATTTTTCGTAGTTTCGACCGTTGACTAATCTATCATTTTTTTAATATGAAATCATACAAAAAACAATCGCCCCTGTTCGTCATTTTTTTCTCTCTTTTGGCCATGGGATGTGAAAACGGACAGGAACAAATAAGTGTACTTCAGGCAGAGAACAGCCAATTGTCATCCAGCTACGAAGGCCAGTTAATGGAAACCCGCAATGCAGTTAACCGGGCAGACAGTCTTCAGACTATTATACACGACATGCAGGAGGAAATTCTGAAACTACAGGGAGAGGCAAAACCGGTTTACAATGCCAGTGATGCCGATGAGCAGGCTATCGAGGACCTGGTGGGGACACTTCATCGCGGATGGACTTCCATGTTCAAAACCAAGGACAAGCAGGACGTGCTGAAGTATTTCCTGCCGGAATACACCGCCAGTGCGGTCAGGATCAACCACGAAAACCTGCCACAGGTCAGGAGAAGAAATGATACCAATTTTGATCAGTGGTTGGATCAGTTATTGGCGGTAGAGGGTATTTCACTGTCATTTGGTGAAACCAAGTTTTTGTATTCAGAGGTTAAGGGTGATGTGTTTGTGACCAGCTACCGGACCACTCTCAGGGTTTACGAAAACAACCGCCTTAGGCACACCAGTTCCCTGGTGACCCAACTGGCCGGTGAACGCAGTGAAGGAAACTGGAAAGTTGGTCATTATAATTGGGTAGCATTCAATTACTAGCAGTAACTGGATCAATTCGGGTTAAAATGGATGATCCTATTCAATCACTGCTCTTTAACAGGTATCAAGGTTGAAGCAACAATAGCATTGTAGATGTCAAGTCCGGGGCCACAGTCTTTCTTTGATAAGCTTCGCCAGCAAATAGCGGGTGAAGTGCTGGACGACGACTACACCCTGGGCATGTACGCTACCGATGCCAGCATCTACCAGATCATGCCCAAAGTGGTGGTTTTCCCCAGGCATGAAAACGATGTTAAAACCGCAGTGGCCCTGGCCCGGGAGCATAATATCACCATTCTGCCCCGGGGAGCGGGTACCAGTTTGGCCGGTCAGACTGTGGGAGCCTCCATGGTGCTGGATTTTTCCAAGCATATGAATGAAATCCGGGAGTTGAACGTAGTCGAAGGCTGGGTTAGCGTACAACCGGGAATTGCACGCGATGATCTCAATGCCCATCTGGAGCAACACGGCTGGCATTTCGCACCCGACCCTGCCACCAGCAGCAGGGCCAATGTCGGTGGCATGGTTGGCAACAACAGTTCAGGCACCAAAAGCATTTTATACGGTAAAACTGTAGATCACATTATTGAATCCAAGGTTTTACTGGCGGATGGTACTTGCCTGGTGCTGAATTCCAAAGATGCCGGAGAATATGCCGATATCGCCGAGGGGCAGGGCAGGGAAGCTGAGATATACCGGGGTTTCAAAGAGATAATTGACCGCAACCGGGAAGTGATCATCGAACGATACCCCAAGGTAATGCGCAGGGTGGGTGGCTATAATCTGGACGAGTTTATAAATACCAGTAACTGGAACTTAAGCAAGTTGATATGTGGTAGTGAGGGTACCCTGGCACTATCCCTGGAACTCAAGCTGAACCTGGAGCCCCTGCCCAGGAGTAAATGCGTCTGTGTAGTTCACTATGCGGAAATACTGGAAGCTGTAACAGCAGTGGAAACCATGTTGAAATACAAACCCGCTGCGGTAGAGATCCTGGATGACGTGGTGGTAAAGCTGAGCCGTGAAAATCTTACCACCCAACGTCATGCACAGTTTATTGAGGGTGACCCGGCGGCTATTCTGATTGTGGAGTTTTACGGGGAGACCGGTTCTGAAGTACTGGAACGCGCCCAGTCCATGGTCGATGATCAGAAAGCTCATGGTTTTGGCTACGCATATCCGGTATTTCCGGAAGGGCCGCAGTACAGTGATGTGTGGGTGATTCGAAAAAAGGGCCTGGGCTTAATGCTTGGCTTGAAAGGCAACAAGAAACCCCTGCCATTTATTGAAGATGCCGGGATTCCTTCGGCACATTTGCCGGAATATATCGACAGCGTACTAAAGGTTTGCAAAAAACACGGCGCTGAAGCCGCCATGTACGCTCATGCCAGTGTAGGTGTTATACATGTGAGACCCATTCTGGATCTTAGGGAGCCTGAGGATATTGAGAAACTAAAGAACATCGCGGAAGACACCTTTTTACTGGTTCAGAAGTATGGGGGCTCCTGGAGTGGCGAACATGGAGATGGGTTGGTACGCAGCGCTTTCAATAAAAGATTTTTTGGGGAAACATTATACCAGGCGTTACTGGAGGTGAAACAGTTGTTCGATCCTCAAAATTTAATGAACCCCGGAAAAATAGTAGAAGCACAACCCATTCATTTAAACCTCAGATACGGACCTGATTACCGGGATGAAACCATTAAGACAGAATTCCATTATCAGGCGGAAGGGAGTTTCCATGAGTCAGTCCATATGTGTACCGGGGTTGGAGAGTGCAGAAAGCTGCTGGGTGGTACTATGTGCCCCAGTTTTAAGGCTACCAGGGACGAAGAACATTCCACTCGTGGTCGTGCCAATGCCCTGAGACTGGCCATGTCAAAACAGTTGAATCATCAGGGGATTGCCAGTAAGCGGCTCCATCAGGTGCTTGATCTTTGTTTGTCATGTAAAGCCTGCAAATCCGAATGTCCCAGTAATGTAGATATGGCCAAGATGAAAAGCGAGGTCAGCCAAAAGTACTACGATGTTCACGGCACTACCCTGCGAGATCGCCTGATCAGGGATTCATCCCATATGTCGGCTCGAATCGCGGGGTGGAAAGCAGGGGTGGTAAACACCGTTCAGAGGAGTAACCTGTTTAGAAAGGCGCTGGCGGGGATAGCAGGTTTTGATGCCCGTAGAAGTCTACCGGATTACGCTACCCAGTCTTTTTCCCAGTGGTTCTCAGCAAGAGAAAAGAATTCAGTTAAGAGTGCTAAGAAAGTGGTGTTGTTTGCTGATACCTATCTCAATTATCACGAACCGGAGATAGGGAGAGCTGCTACCGGTGTTTTGGAGGCTCTGGGTTATGAGGTAATTCTGGCAGATGTTGGCTGTTGCCAGCGCCCTAAAATCTCTCATGGGTTTTTAAGGGAGGCCAAAGAGCAGGGCACCAGTACCGCTGAGGCATTAAGGCCATGGCTGGACGATGGACTGGAAGTGCTGGTATGCGAACCCAGCTGCGCTTCGGCATTAAATGATGACCTGCCGGACCTGATCGAAGACGCCGCACTGGCTCAATTGCTGAAATCCAGGGTCAAACCCATAGAAGAATTCGTGGCGCCTCACCTAAAGTCACATGATTTTAAGTTGCAGCCCAACTGCGAGACTGTGGCCATTCATGGCCATTGTCATCAGAAGGCACTATATGGCACCGGGGCAATAAAGGATATTTATCAAAAGGCAGGGGTTCACTGCCATGAAATACCCTCGGGTTGCTGTGGTATGGCCGGTTCCTTCGGTTATGAAAAAGAACACTACCAGATTTCCGAAAAAATAGGGCAGGAAATACTATTTCCGGCAGTTGAGGAAATGAAGAACACCCATACTATTGTGGCTAATGGTTTTAGCTGCAGGCATCAGATCGAACACTTCACCGGGACCAGGGCACTTCACTGGGTAGAAACCATAGCGCTGAATTCAAAAAAATAAGTCCTGGTGGGAATACCTGGCATGCACTTATTTCAATACCAGCAGTGGTACATGTCCCAGCAACGCCATCTTCTTGGTAATGGAACGGTGAAACATGGTGTAAAAGAATCCGCCCTCTTTCTTAATCATTACCAGTAAATCCACATCGTTTTTTGAAACATAGTCATCAATTGCCCCGCTAACCTCTTCACCCTTGATTTCCAGGATCTCGTGTGCAATATCCTCCTGGGTTATTCCCAGGGAGGCTTTACTGGTTGCCGGCTCATCGTCTGTTTGTACGTGTACGATTTTAAGTTTGCTATGGTCATTCAGCCGGTTAATAGTCCTTAGAATATTGAGGTTGTTTTGGGATAGCTGATTGAAATCAGAGCCCATGACGATATTCCTATGGCCCTGGTAGCTTGTTTCCGGAGGGATTACCATTACCGGACAATTCACGCTCAGTGCGACATCCGAGGCATTGCTCCCAAAGATCTTTCCTATGGTGCCGGTGGCTCCCAGCGATCCCATTACTACCAAAGTATCATTATATGCAGTGATAAGAGAATTAACCGCTTCCACCAGGCCGGCATGGATGGATTTACTATGGAAATTGAATCGCGCTGACAGGCCGGACTCCTTGATTTTATCCATTAACTGCAAGAGACCATCCTCAGAGTCTTTTTGCATGATCCGATCAATAGATACCAGCGTGGCAGCTCCTGCATGCGGAGCATGATATGAATTTAGGACCACGATTTCCCTTACTTCCAGCGCTTCACCTATTTCCACTGCGTATAACAAGGCATTCCAGGCTCCCTTGGAAAAATCGGTAGGTACAATAATCTGCTTCATCTGTCTTTAATAGTTTACAGCCTATTATACTAATTTAGTAATTCTCCCCAAAGATATTTGGTTAATTAACACCCAAGCGGTAATTAACTTTATTCCTATAGACTATTTCAGGGTAATTACCCGGATCAAAAATTTTGAAATCGGCATTTAGCACCTTCAACATACCTATGTAACTGGTAAGTCCCTAAATCCCGTTTAATTCATATTTATTGCTTTACTTTGGTGCAATGTCTATGTATTTTTATCACCATACATGAATAGGTGTTTTAGGAGTGTTTATTTTCTCCTGTTAATCATTTTTTATAACCTTCCGCAAAGTCAGGCTGCCGACCGATTTTGGGTGTCCGGTGCTCCCGGACTTTGGAATAACACGGCCAACTGGTCAGCCACTTCCGGTGGTGCCGGTGGTGCTTCAATACCTACCTTGGGAGATAATGCTATTTTTGATGGAGGGGGCACCGGTAATTGTCATATTGATGTCAGCATATCAGTAGATGGGATAGATCTCAGATCCGGATATTCGGGGTTTGTTACCCAGGGTGGTGGGTTTACCATAACCATCGGATCAAACAATTTCCAGCAGGCTGCCGGTAATTTTGCCGGGAACAACAGTGATATAACCATCAACGGAACCTTTACCTTGTCAGGTGGAACTTTCACCAGCACCGCAGCCAGTTTGGTTTTAAACGGCAATCAAGGCGCGAGTTACACGGTGTTCAATTATTCGGGAGGTACCTTTAACCACAATAGCGGTCAGGTTTCTTTTGCCACCAACTGGACCACAACCGGTAGTCGCACTGCCACGGTCAGTTTAAGTAGCAGCATCAATTTCCACGATATTGAGTTGGTGTTCGACGAATTCTCCGGCAATAATCCGGATAATAAGTTCCTGACCAGCTCTGGACCCAACCTGGTGGTCTTAAATGACTTTATTCACACTGATGGTGCGTTGAGCGGGGTGGTTGAAGTGCGCAATGACCTGTTTGTGGGAGATGACGCTGATGGGGGTTTGGGAACCGTGCTGATGAATGGGACCTCAGCCTCGGAATATACCGGCTCAGCCACCGGCAGGACCGCCGAACTGGAGATAGATAACACCATGGGGGTGACACCCGCTTCAGGTACTACCGATTTGTTGATTTCCTCACTGATTTTAACCAATGGCGACTTGACCGGGCCCAGCGGTACCCTGTCTATTGGAGGAGACCGCACCTCTAATTATAATGCAATTACACAAACCTCCGGAAGCTTTACTCATAATAATGGTTTAACCCTGATCGAAACAAATTGGACTACCAGCAGTTCCAGAACAGCCACGGTAAGTTTGTCCAGTCCACAGGACTTTTACGATTTTCAATTGGCATTTGATGAGAATAGCGGCGGTAACCCGGACAATAAATTTCTAGCCTCCGGGGGTATGAACCTGGTAGTGCTGAATGATTTTACCCATACCGATGGCACTTTCAACACTACCTTTGAGGTGCGCAATGATCTGTTTGTGGAAGCAGATTCAGATGGTGGTACCGGCCGTATTATAATGAATGGCAGCGGGCCCTCAGAGTATAACTTTGCCGGTGGTGCGGGACGAACCGCGGAATTGGAGATCGACAATGCGGCAGGAGTGACCCCGGCCTCGGGTACTACCGACCTGTCCATCACCGCATTGTTCCTGACCTCGGGAGACTTTACCGCACCCAGCGGCACCTTGTCCATCGGTGGCAATCGCAACAGCAATTACGATGTGATTACCCAGACATCGGGTACCTATAG
>JAUIKU010000215.1 GCA_030430675.1 Bacteroidia bacterium
TTGATTATAGCGGTCATATTTTGTTTACAACCTCATGTTATTTCCTTTAGTGAAAAGGCTATGAACGACATCCTGGCACTGCTAATCAGTATGACTGCCCTACTGTGTGCTGAACGGCTTTTGCGAAATATTTGGGATCAGAAAATCAACCGGTTGTTAAAGCGTATGGGGCTAATTGGTGTCTTTATTGGATTGGCCTTGCTTACAAAGATGTATAATCTATTGATTATCGTAATTGTATGCCTGTGGGCGTCGATTGAGCTAGTGCATTACATTCACACAAGGGAACCTGTACATTCTTTGCTAAAGCTGATTAAAAGGCATGCTATTGGGCGAAAAGTTGTTTTAGGGGCGTTGGTTATGTCTATTACTGCTTCGATAACCTGGATATTACCCAATCCTTTCTTGCATACGGATACTGTTAAAAACACCGCAAGAATAGTTAAATTCGGTACGAAGGTGAAGCTTAATAAATATGCCAATGAAGACCAAAAGAACAATACCTGGAGCCGTCGTTGGGAAAGTCTGGTTGCTAACGGACCGCAAAGATCTGGAATATTTCATTATTGGTTAGGGGCTCCGACATTGGTGGATAAAGCTATTGCTGTACTTGGTTTGACAGGTTTATTGTTTTTTGGATTTAACCTTGTTAGAGATTATCAGCATATCCGAAAAACAGCGTTCATAACAGTCTGGTTTGTGGTAATAACAACCGGTACTTTGTTATGGACACCGTTTGATTGGCCCAGATGGTATCTGCCAATGTCTCCTGTTTGGGCCTGTTTGGAGGGGGTGGGGTTGTTTACCTGTTTTTTCCTTTTAAGGAAAATATTTCCAATCAAAACCAGAATTGCTATGGTTGATCCCCAACAGGGCCAATAGTAAATTCCCCGGAAAGCCCTTCTGCACTGCTGGTGCCAACCATTACCTGAAACTTTCCGGGCTCTACTTTAAAGTTACCCTTTGCATCGAAAAAACCCAGTTCATTCTCGGTCAGTGTGAAAACTATGGTTTCGCTCTGGCCAGGCTCCAGATGGAATTTTCGAAAACCTTTCAACTCTTTGATTGGACGGGCCACACTGGCTACCACATCGCGAATATATAATTGAGTGACTTCTTCGCCAGCTACCCGTCCCTCATTGCTGACCGTTACCTTTATTTCAACCCGATGCTTATCCACCAATTGCACCGAAAGGTTGGAATATTCAAAATTGGTATAGCTCAACCCATGCCCAAAAGGAAACAGCGGATCGATGGCTTCATCGGTGTAGGTCGACCAAAAAACAATATCCAGGGCATCGGGTCGTCCCGTATTATAGCGATTGTAGGAAATAGGGACTTGTCCGATACTCCTGGGGAATGACATGGGTAGTTTTCCACTGGGGTTATATTCACCGAACAACACCTGGGCGATGGCATGCCCGCTTTGAGTGCCCAAATGCCAGGTTTCCAGGATGGCCGGGACGTGCTCGGCAGCCCAGGGCAGGGCCAGGGGACGCCCGTTCATCAATACCAGCACGATATTCTGATTTGCTTCAAAAACCGCTTCCAGCAATTCCTGTTGCACTCCGGGAAGGTCTAACCTGGTTCTGCTTCTGCCCTCACCTGACTGAAAACCATGCTCACCCAGCACCATCACCACCACATCCGATCTTCTGGCGAGTCTCACCGCCTGACGGAATTCGGACTTATCTGTTTGGTTGATGGGTACATTATTAAGAAAAGTGGCCGGTCCCGTTATGAGGTCCGCCCCCTTGGCATAGGTGATTTCCGCACCGTATGGCTCCATACCTTCCAGTAAGGTAACAGCGGTGCTGTCATCGGAAGAGATACGCCAGCTACCCAAAGGACTATTGTTGTCATCAGCCAGCGCTCCGATTACCGCTACTTTTTGTCGTCCCCTGGACAGTGGCAGCAGATTGCCTTCATTTTTTAATAATACCATAGACTTTCTGGCCATATCCCTTACGGCCTGCTGGTGTTCTTCATGGTACAACAACTCTTTTTCCCGCTCAGGGTCACAGTATCGGAACGGATCATCAAACAACCCCAATTCAAATTTCACTCGAAGTATTCTTTTCACGGCGTCATCGATTACTGCGATATCCACCATACCGGAATCCACCTGTGCCTTCAGGTGGTTTACATAGGCATAGGATTCCATATCCATATCTGATCCTGCATTCGCGGCAAGTGCTGCGGCATGCGCCAGGTCACGGGCGTAGCCATGAGTGATCATTTCCCCGGTAGAGCCCCAGTCAGACACTACAAACCCGTTAAATGACCATTTGTCTTTCAAAATATCTCGTTGAAGGAAAGTATCGCCGGTGGCTGGAATTCCATTTAAGATGTTGAACGAGTTCATGATTGTGCGTACACCCTGGTTTACTGCCGATCTGAAGGGAGGAAGTACTTCGTTATACAGGGTGATTGTTCCGATATCGACCGTGTTGTAGTCTCGACCCGCTTCAGCAAATCCGTATCCTGCGAAATGCTTGGCACAGGCGGCAATCGTGTTGGCAGCGCTCAAGTCGTCTCCCTGAAACCCCCTAACTCTGGCCGAGGCAATTTTAGCCCCTAAATAGGGATCTTCCCCGCCTCCTTCCATAACTCTGCCCCAACGGGCATCCCTTGAGATATCAACCATAGGAGCAAAGGTCCAGTTGATTCCGGCTGCCGAGGCTTCCGTTGCAGCCACCCGGCTGGACATTTCTATGGCTTCCATATCCCAACTGGCGGCTTCTGCCAGGGGTATGGGTGATAGGGTTTTATAGCCGTGAATTATATCGTAACCAAAAAGTAATGGTATGCCCAACCTCGATTGGTTGACTGCTATCTCCTGGATTTTCCTCACATTCTCAGTCCCGTGAATATTGAGCATGGCTCCCACATATCCCTGTTCCAGGTCAGCGTATTTTTTAGCGGCATCACCTTCCTGTGGTGCCGGACCGGTGATGTCCCAAAATCCATTGTAAAGATTCATTTGCCCGATTTTTTCTTCAAGAGTCATCTGAGCCAGCAAATCATTTACTTTCACATCCAGTTCGTCGATGGTCTCCGGTTGACTACAGGAAAAAGTAACTATGGAGAACACCAATAAAACGCCGGTAAATTTATTAGTCATATTTCTGAGTATTCAAACCAATTTGCATGTGGGTTGTCGGAGCACATCCGGGTCTCCGAAATGTAATTTCGGGATTAGTTGTCCCGGTCTTCAAAATCTTCCTTTCTTTTGGCTTCAATTCTTTTGACCACCAGGTAGATTATTACTAAGCCAAATACCAGCAGCAGCCACAAAGGGAAGTTTAATATGTTGAATAATAATTCCAAATCACTCTAGTTTTACCGCAGTACCATAAGCCAGGATTTCCGCAGCTCCCTGCATCACCATAGAGGTAGTAAGCCTTAGGTTAACAATAGCATCAGCTTTTAATCTCTCCCCATCTTCAATCATTCTTTTAATGGCCTGTTCTCTGGAATGGGCCTGCAGCTTGGTATATTCATCGATTTCTCCTCCCACCAAGTTCTTCAGGCCTGCGAATATGTCGCTCCCTACGTTGCGTGCCCTAACGGTACTCCCTCTGGCTACACCAAGGATGGCGACTATTTTACGATCGGGGACAAAATCAGTAGTACTAATTATCATATCATTTTGAATATTCCAGTGACATTCAAGATAAAGAAAGTTTTTGAAGTTTGGAGATGCCTCCCGGGGATTTTCCGGGTAGCAATGGTCTGCAGAAATGTTTTATAGTGATAGGTTTTCTATCAGTAGATAGCATGCGAAAACTGTAAATACCAGGCCACATAGCATAATAACAAACCAATTTTGCCATCTGAGTTTTACGGCAAATACCAGTTCTTTGGCCAGCTTTTCATAACGACAATGTGTTATAGTGAGCAAATTTATCAGGATCGCCAGCAATGGACCCACAGTAAGCAGAATGCGAACTGCCCAGTTGAGCCAGTGATTATCTCCGTATTGATGGTCTAGTTCCGAAATCCATAGATATACAGACGTGAAAATGCCGAACTCTATTTGCAGATAATGGTTTAATACCACGCCGCTTAAAAATAAAAAGGGTAGTACTAGTAACACTATACCAAAAGCCGTAGATTTTCTGGTGTTGAGTAGTGCCACCCGGAATTCCTGCTGGTGGTGTGGTACTTCAATTTTAGGTGGATTAATGTTTTTCATGTAAATAAAGTCAATGTACAATTAACAATGCTTCTCATCCGGGAAGGTTGCATTACATCATTTCCCTCAACTTGGCTTTTCCCCTGGATAATAATGATTTTACAGTGCCTTCCCTTTTGCCCACTATCAAAGCGATCTCTTTGATGGTCATCTGTTCAAAATATTTCAGCACCAGTACTTCCTGATAGGATTGTGGCAATTGCTGTATGCATTGCTGGATCTGTCGGAACTTTTCATTTTTTTCAAGTTCCGTTTGTGCTGCCAATCTTTCATCATCGAGATGGCTGTTATTGGAAAACTGCTGCTCTAGGTAGATACTTTCAATCAGTTTGGCCTGAAATTTCCTGGCCCTGTAATGGCGTTTAATTTCATTACCGGCAATGCGATATAGCCAGTTGATTACTGGTACTCCTTTCCATCGGAATTTAGAATAACTCAGGTATGCCTTTAAAAATGTCTCGGAACTGATATCCCTGGAAATGTCAAAATCACCAGTACGTCTGAAACAGTAATTGAATATTGTCTGATAATGGTTATTATATACCTGATCGAAGTCAATTTTGGACATCTATCCGGAGTTTGGAAACAGGCGTTTGCTTGCCTATAGTTATAATACCCGAAAATCCGGAAAGTTGCCAATTACTATTAGTCCTTCAATTTCCCCGTGAAAACATCCACCTTGCTATTGATAGGATTTCCCGTTGCCCGCCGCATCAGCACTACCTGGCCGGTATGCCAAAGTGCATCGGATATTTGTCCGTTTATCAGATTCCACAGAGGAAATTCATAACGTCCTCCGCTACTTTCAAAGACAACCTGGTACTTTTTCACTTCGGCCTCTCCGATTTTCTTAAATAACTCACTGGCTTGCAGCAGGTTCTGTAAGGTTTGCTTTCTCAATTCTGTATATTCCGATGGGGGTTCCTCAGCCGGTAGCTTGTTCACCTTGTTTTGAGCGGCATAGGCAATGGTGAGAGACAATCGGTGTATATGAGTGAGGGTTTCCAGCATGGTTCGTCCCTGGGCACTGGGTTTATACTGAAGGTCTTTGTCATTAAGACCTTCAGTGGCCCAATAATATCTGAACCCTAGTCCATCGACCATGCGACCAAATACTTTTCCGGGTGTATAATTATCCGGGCTGGCCGGGATTTCTTTAAATGGCAGGCTTTGTGCCTGTGAGACCTCTTTCATAGTTAGTAGAGACAGTAAAATTAAAATTAGAGCAACTAGCGTTTTCATGCGAGTTAAAGATTTAATAAATATACTTAATTCACTAGCTTAAAGAACTTGTTGGGTAAATTGTAACATGGCGACACCATCTGGTATAATAATTCGATTCATTGCTCTCTCTTTTTTCATCCTGTCGGGTACAGGTCTAAGTGCCCAGAACCAGGATCCTGCTCCCGTAAAGATTGGAGTAGCCGGCCTGGTTCACAGCCACGTTAACTGGATACTGAACCGGGCCTCTGACGGTGATTTTGAACTGGTGGGAATTGCGGAGCCCAACCGTGAACTTGCCCAGCGTTACCTGGCCCGCTATAACCTGCCCATGAGCCTGGTTTACCCTTCATTGGAGGAAATGGTGGAAACGACCTCACCCGATGCAGTTACCGCATTTAATACCATCAGAGGCCACTTGTCGGTAGTCGAAATATGTGCTCCCAGGGGTATCCATGTGATGGTAGAAAAACCACTGGCGGTTAATTTGGGTGATGCCCTGAAGATGTCCAGGTTAGCTAAAAAGCACAAAATTCACCTGCTGACTAATTATGAAACCACCTGGTATGGCAGTAACCACCATGCCATGGAACTGTTGAATAATGAGCGTGACGCTTTTGGAGATATCAGAAAGGTGGTGGTACATGATGGCCATCCCGGCCCCAAAGAGATAGGGGTTGACACTGAGTTTCTCGAATGGCTGACCGATCCCTATTACAATGGTGCCGGAGCCTTAACTGACTTTGGCTGTTACGGCGCGAACCTTTCTACCTGGCTGCACCATGGGGCCATGCCCAATGAAGTTTTTGCCGTTACCCAGCAGATCAAACCGGAGATTTACCCGGATGTGGATGACGAGGCTACCATTATATTGACCTATGACAAATCACAGACCATCATACAGGCCAGCTGGAATTGGAACTATGGCCGGAAAGACCTTGAGGTATACACCCAGTCGGGTTTTATTAAATGTTTGAACAGTACCGATATGAGCGTGATGTGGTCAGAAAAAGATGGTGAAAAAGTACTGGAAGCCCCGGACCTGCAACCACCACTTAATGATCCGTTTAGTTATTTTATGGCGGTCATTCGGGGTGAGGTGGTCCCCGATGAGAATGCTCTTAGCGGTATTAAGAACAATCTGGTAGTAATGGCAATTTTGCAGGCGGCGATTACTTCGGCCAGGTCAGGCAAAAAATTTGTACTCAGTGAACTGGAGGAAGATTAGTTGAAAAAATAAGACATGGTGATACTGGCCATGTTAATTTTAGGTTTTTGCTCCAGGTTCTCCAGGGGTAATATCATAATTCCACTCTCTAGTCCCAGGTCGAAATCCTTCCTGCCAGTGTAGGCCAGCTTCGCAAAAAACATCCTCCCGCTTCTGTTGTCCACATAAACAATCTCGGGTTCAGTAGTGACCGAATAGGTAAGAGCCATACCCAACGGAACCTGGAAACGATCATTAAAATCAACATCAACCCCTCCGGTTATTGAAAATAGTCCACTGCTTCGGCCCCTGGTAAAGGTTTCACCGTAAGCATAGGTGGCTTCAGCCCTTACGCCAAACAGATCGTTTATTCCCCAGGCAAAATGCAGGCCTCCTCCTGCGGTAAGTGCCGGGATTTCTCGGACAATGCGGGGGTCGGGGGCTCCATCAACCACATCCCTGATAAAACCATCGATATCTACAAAATTGGCATCATAGTTTTGTACCGCAACAGATAAGGATAATCTGGTCCGGTTTGTCTGGTACAGGTTAATCATGGTACCGATTTCGAAGTTCACCACGGTATTGAATCCCTGTGACAGCAGGCTTTCAAAATTCGTTCCCAGTCGTGCTGTCAACCCGAGGTTCAGGTAAAAGTTAATCCAGTCCTGTACCTTTTGGCTGTACTTGAATCCAAGACTGGCAAACAGGATTTCGCCACTTAACCCGCTGAGAGTATCGAATGCCGGTTCATCAGGAGTAAAATCGAAATTTGCGGTGCTGCCAATTCCAATGGGAAGCATCAACTGAGTGTTGTTAAATGAGGAGGTCATAGAAGTCACCGGAATAAAAGTATGATTGTTCAGTTCAGGTTTGGTACCCTGAACTTCTTGTGCCAGAGCGCCCAATGAGACGGTTGAGCTCAGTAATAAAATCAGGATTTTTACCATGATGTTATTCATCTCTGCCAGATTTATAGGGAAGGGCAAATCCAACTGTCAGGTTGACCCCACGCGTTTTGACCCGGCTAAATAGTTCCTCGGCATTGCCATAGTCGGTAATATTCACCAGGCCCTGTTCATACCTGGCTTCCAACAGTAAATGCATGGTCTTTATGGGGATCTTATATCCCAGACCAAAACACAATGAGACATTAAAGTCATTTATCAAATCGCTCCGATCAGTTTCTTCCCCCAGGTCATTGGTGGTCTTACTTTCCAGGAGGAACCCAAAATTAGGCCCGGTAATAAAATAGAAACGTTCACTTTTGACCGGATGGATCTTGAATAAGAGCGGCAGGCTGACATAGTCAAGTCTAAAGTCAAGCGTGTCCTTAAGATCATTATCGGGATTGTCGGTATCGGGTACTTTTATAGTCGATTGAAGTTTTTGATACCCGGGTTGTATGCTTAGCTCCACA
>JAUIKU010000216.1 GCA_030430675.1 Bacteroidia bacterium
AAGACACAAGGTGTTTTCAGATGTTGAGCTACAGGCCAGAAATGCCATCATGTTAGAGAACTATATACTTAAGATTCAGATTGAATCCAGGATTATGACGGATCTGGCTATGAACCATATTATTCCTACTGTAATCGCATATCAAAATAAACTGATTGAAAATGCCAAGGGGTTACAAAGTCTGGGTATTAAAAATGAGTCAGTGGTCGCCACTATTGAACGTATTTCAGTTTATATTGAATCTATACAAAACAACTGCATCGAAATGATTAAGGAGCGAAAGCAGATCAATCAGATTGATGATACCTCAAAAAAAGCTATCGCCTATTGCGATGACGTTAAAAAGAAATACTTTGAACCCATTAGGCATGCGGTGGACAAATTGGAACTAATTGTAGATGATGAGGACTGGCCACTGGTGAAATATCGTGAGATGCTGTTTCTAAAATAATCGAAATGAAACAAATATTGGGTATTCTTCTTTTGTTCTCAGCGGTTTTGGTAAAAGCCCAGGAGTTGATTCCCTATGGGGAAATGAAATCGAGCCGCCCGGTTTCCCAGTATACCATAAAGGAGTGGAATATTGACAACGGCTTACCGAATAATGCTATTCTGGATGTGGAACAAACTTCTGACGGGTACTTATGGTTGGCCACGTTCAATGGGCTTACCAGATTTGATGGGATAGAGTTTACTGTATTTAATCACAGTAATGCCATTGAATTTGCTACCGATCACATTTCTTCCCTGATAGTTGACGACAAGGATCAGTTGTGGATAGGTACCAATGGTGGTGGTTTGTTGAGGTATCATCAGGGGTCATTTAAAGTTTTTGATGCTTCGTCGGTAAATGGTTCAATTATTACAGCACTGGCAAAAGGGCAGGACAGCGTACTTTGGGTAGGTACTCGCAACGGCTTATTAAAGTTCAATAGTGAAATTTTCGAAACCATTGATCGACCGGAGTTGGCGAATGTCAATATTACTGCCCTTTACCAAGACCAGAAGCAAAGACTTTGGATTGGTACCACTACCAATGGACTCTATGTAATGGATAAGAATGCCATTACCAATTTTACCGTCAAAGATGGATTGAAAAGTAATTTTATATACAGGGTATTTACGGATTCACAAGGAATAGTGTGGGTAGGTACCGACCGGGGGCTTTCCATGATGGGTTCCGGGATACAGGATATGGAGTCTTACCCAAATGCTCCCACGGGATATGTGAATGATTTTCTCGAAGATCACCGAGGAAATATTTGGCTGGCATCAAAGGATGGTTTGTACCGATTTAGAAACTCCTTTGAGAAGGTAGATCCGGATAAAGAGGTGGGACACCATATCGTGCAGTCCTTATTTGAAGATCGGGAAAAAAATATATGGGCAGGGACATACCGGGTAGGACTTAGCCGCTTAAACCAAAGCAAGTTTGTTTTACTAGGTGAATATGAGGGTCTTACCAATGAAGTTATAAATGTAACCTATTCAGATAAGTCAAAACACTGGGTGGGTACCGATTATGGTTTGATCCGTATGATGAATGGCGAAATGACCACTTTTATGCTGGACCAACGGGCTTCCGGCAATAGGGTTAGGGATATTCTAAGAGATTCCAAAGGAAGACTGTGGGTCTGTACATATAATGGGCTGGTACAGTTTGAAGAAGAATCAGTTGCGAGAAAATATACTTCCAGCGACGGGTTGCCCAGCAATAATATCAGGAGAGTGGTCGAAGATTTTCAGGGTAACCTGTGGATAGCTACTTCCCATGGATTGAGCAAATTCAATGATGAAACGTTTGTTAATTATGGTACAAACTCCGGCCTTGGGGACAATTACATTATGTCTTTATTTGTTGATAAAGACGGCCTTTTATGGGTGGGAACCAACGGAGGTGGTACTTATCATTATCAGGATGACAGGTTCATAAAGGTACTTTCCCAGAGGGCCGCCAATGACATTGTATTCAATTTCATACAGGATAATGACAGGTCGATGTGGCTGAGTACCAATCGAGGAGTCGTTTATTTGAAGGATAGTGTTGAGTATAGTATTAACCTGCAACAGGGAATAGTGAGCAATAACATCTTTCAGGTACTGCTAGATGATCCTGGTTTTATATGGTTTACCAGTGATCGCGGTGTAATGCGGGTTAGCAGGGATGAAATCAGTCAATTGATTTCCGGAGAAATATCAGTTCTAAAGGATGCCAGAGTATTCGACCGTTCCGATGGATTGAGAACAGGACAAATTACCCCGGCTTCAATAACGGGTACCAGCGCAGGAGAGATCTGGTTTTGCACCCTCAAAGGAGTGGCTGTTTTAAACAGCAGGAATATTCCTACCAATGAACTTAGAGCGAATACTTTGATAACCAGTATTTTAACTGATAATGAATCGTATCAACATTTCCGTCAGATAGAGTTGCCGGCGGGAAACAGAAAGCTGGAACTACATTACACAGGTTTAAGTTTTAATGCCCCGGAAAAAGTAAGATATAAGTACAAACTGGAAAATTTCGACTCTGACTGGGTAGATGCAGCGTCGAGAAGAACGGCATATTATACTAATTTGCCACCTGGAGATTATCAGTTTAAAGTGATGGCAGCTAATAATGACGGACTTTGGAGTGAATCTCCAGCTACTATTCAAGTGATCCAGGGAGCTTATTTTTATCAGGAGACCTGGTTCTACATTGCCGTATCGGTAGTTTTAATGGCTTTTGGGGCATTTTTATACTACCTGAGAGCAATGGGATTAAACCGTAGAAACTTTCAACTGGCCAGAATGGTACAGGAAAGAACCAGGGATATTCAATATCAGAATGAGGAAATTATTTTACAGAAAGAGGAACTCAACCAGCTGAATACGGTAAAAGACAAACTGTTAAGTGTGATTTCTCATGACTTAAGAGGACCGATTGCTGCGGTCTCGGGATTACTTGGGTTGTTGAAATCCGGGCATTTGAACTATCATGAACTTATCATCCAAAGTAACAAGTTAAATACCGAGGTGCATAATCTGACTTATCTTTTGGACAACTTACTCAATTGGTCCAAGACACAAATGCAGGGTATTAAACTCAATAGCGAAACGGTGCCCTTGCGAGAAGTGGTTGAACAAAACCTCGAAATGGTTCGCCCCATATCGGAGCAGAAAAAGATCTCAATATTTAATCAGGTACCGGAAGATTGTGAGGTTTATACTGATGTCAACTTCCTGAGTTTGGCAATACGGAATTTGCTGATGAATGCATTGAAATTCACCCATGAAAAAGGAGAGATCAGCATTACCAGTGAATATCACGAGGGAAGCGTGGTGGTGTCTGTGAATGATAACGGTATCGGAATGTCTCCCGAAGATTTACAGAAATTGTTTAATACCGAAAGTCATTACTCCAAGATGGGAACCGCCAATGAAGCCGGAACCGGGATTGGGCTGTTACTGTGCAAAGAATTTATCGAACTGGATGGCGGTAAGATTTGGGCTGAAAGTACCAAGGGTGTGGGAAGCTCATTTAAGATTATGCTTAAAAAAGGCCGCTCGGAATCTGTCAATCTAGGTCAGGTCTAGAAATTATCAGGCCGCTGTATAATTTTTACTACGATTTCGTGGGGGTCTCCATCCGAATCGACCAGGTGGAATAGTAGCATCGGATTGTCTTCCTTTATTTTATTTTCAACTTTTACGATTTTGTTATTGGTAATATAATTCTCAAGCTGCTCCTTAAGCTCTGATAATGCATAGGAAAACTCAATTTCGAGCTGGCTTGGGTTGTAATGTTCGGTTTTCATAGATTAGAATTTGATCAAAGATGAGGCCCAGGTGAAGCCGCTGCCAAATGCTGCGATGCAAAGTAAATCACCTGGTTTAATTTTTTTTTCCAACCAGGCCTCGCTCATGGCAATTGGTATGGATGCACCGGTGGTATTCCCGTATTTCATGATATTATTAAAGACCTGCTCATTGCCTAGTCCCAGCTGTTTTTGGACCATCTGGCTTATTCGAAGGTTGGCCTGATGAGGGATCAACAGATCGATATCCGATACCTTCAGACTATTGGCATTCAGGGCTTCATGGATTACTTCCTGGAACCGTACAATGGCATGTTTAAACACCAAATTACCGTTCATATAAGCTCTGATACCGGTACCGTCGATCATTTCTTTGGTTAGCCGGTTTTTCCTGCTGCTTCCGGGGTCTTTCACATAGAGCTCTTCAGCGAATCTTCCGTCCGCATGTAAGTGTGTGGAAAGAATTCCCTGGGGCGCAGAATCTTCAGTGGCTTGTACCACCACCGCACCGGCTCCATCGGCAAATATTACACTTACCGATCTTCCGCGGTCATTCATTTCCAGGGCGGAGGACTGTATCTCAGCCCCGACTACCAGAATATTGCGGTAGGTACCGGTTTTAACATATTGTTCAGCAATAGACAGGGCATATATAAATCCGGAGCAGGCATTTCGAATGTCAAGTGCTCCTATGCCATCAAGCCCCAGTTCTCTTTGTAGCAATACACCGGATCCTGGGAAGAAATAGTCAGGGGTAATGGTGGCAAATACAATAAAATCAATTTCTTCTATCCCTATTCCGGCCTGTTCTATAGCTGCTCTGGCTGCCCTGGCTGCCATGTTGGCCACTGTATCTTTTTCCGGATTAAAATAGCGTCTTTCTGAGATGCCGGTTCTTTCCTTTATCCAGGCATCACTGGTATCCATGACACTTTCCAGATCCTGGTTGGTAATTACCCGCTCCGGAACATAGTGTCCTATTCCTGCAACCTTGGCTTTGGTCATTTTAAAGTTTGGATTTGCCTGGCAAATATACGTTCAATAACCAAAGTATAAAATCTGAGGACCAATTGAGTACAGACTAATTAAAAAGGGTGAAGTTGCCGTACTGGTCAACCGGGGGAGCTGGCTTAACCATAGAGGGCAGATCGAGTTGATGGGAATCAATCATCGGAGATACGGTATACATTCCCATCTGTTCCGCTGGAAATGGCTGTAGCATATCGAGCAGGGTATCCAGTGAATTATGCTGATTTAGCCAGGACGCTTCATCCTTTTGCTGAAGTATGGCGGGCATCCGGGTGTTTATAGGAGCAACCAGGTTGTTGGCCGGAGTGGTAATAATGGCGAAAGTATGGACGATCTTCTCGGCATCATCTTGATATTCTTCCCATAGGCCGGCCATCATAAAAGGTACGGCTTGATTTAGGATGATACGATGGGGAATCCTGCTTTTCTTCCCTACCTGCTTCCAACCGTAAAATCCGTCAGCCGGGACCAGACATCTGTTGGACTTGAGAGCTTTAATATAGGTGGGCTTTTCAGTTAACTCCTCCTTTTCAGCATTGATCAGTTTTCGGCTGATGGTCTTATTTCGAGACCATATTGGGGCAGTACCCCAGTAGAAAAATGAAAACCCTTCAGAATTCTGGTTGGTGACCACCGGTAAAAGCTGACTTGGGGCAGCATTATAGCGAGGTTCATAGTTGTCGGTTAATTCAATGTCCGGAAATCGTTCAGCAAGTTTCTCTTTGGATGTTGATATGCTATATCTTTCAATCATGGGATATAAAGCTAATTATTTCTCAGATAATTTGCTGTAATTCTAATCTTCCATATTGAGATATTTCCAGGCAAGTACTTCAGACCAATATTCCCCGTGGATGGTTCGATCTGCAAACCCGCAATGACCACCATTACTGGGAACCAAAAGTTTTACGTAAGGATGAATATGTAGCGCTTCCGCTGGAAAACATGAATCTGATAGGAGGGGATCGTTTTCGGCATTTACAATTAGTGCAGGAATAGATATGCGGTCTAAAAAATTTATTGCGCTACATTGATTATAATAGTCCAAAGCATCTTTAAATCCATGTAGGGGAGCAGTAATTTGATCATCGAAATCAATTAACCGATCAATCTTTTTTAGTGATTTCAGGTCAAAAAGCGATGGATACAGTTTGGATTTCCTCAGTACTTTCCTTTTAAGCAATTTAAGAAAGCGTGTACTGTAGATGCGGTTGATCCCGGTTGAGATATTAATACAGGTTTGGTGTAAATCAAGAGGGACTGAGAAACAGATGGCGCGTATTACAGAATCTGAAATGGCCTCGCCTTGCTCACCCAGATATTTCAAAATAAGATTCCCTCCCAAACTAAATCCAATAAGATGAATCTTTTTGAAATGGGAACGATTGAGTACATGTTCAATTACGGTGTCAAGGTCCTCTGTGGACCCACTGTGGTAAAACCTTTCTTTCCGGTTTATTTCTTCGCTACAACCCCGGAAGTTCATAGCAAGTACACTCCATTGCCGTGAATGAAAATAGCGTGCCATCCCTTTTACATAAGCCCTGGAAGCATTTCCTTCCAGACCATGACATATTAATGCCAAATTATCCCGTTCCCCAAGTGCCCAATCCAAATCAAGAAAGTCACCGTCCGGGGTTGAGATTCGTTCTCTGGAGTAAGAAATGTTGTTCACTTTTCTTAACAGTGAGGGAACAATTGTTTGCAAATGGCCATTTTGTTGTAAGTACGGCGGCCTGATGTTCCGTATGTATTTGTTAATTTTAGCTGGTTTAGATGCCATACTTTAGGAGAAATTTAAATATAGCAATGAATTTTTTCTTCAATCGGGTCCTATTTGTAGTTTGTATAACTATCTGGAGCGGTATTGCTGAAGTCGTTTTGGCACAGGTAAATGTAGGTGTCAACCCCCCGGGAATACGGTGGAGCCAGATAAACAGTGAAGATTATCAGATCATTTTTCCCGACGGCCGCAGGCAGGATGCCAATAGGGTAGCGAACCTGCTGGATCAGATCTTGCAAAACGACAGTTTGACCCTGTCCTACCCAAAGATCAAGGTGCCTATCATTTTACAGAATCAAACGGTGATACCCAATGGCTTCGTAACCATTGGGCCCTGGAGGTCCGAGTATTACCTGAATCCTCCACAGTTTCAATTCGCCGGAATCACCCCGTGGATTGATATGCTTACCATACACGAATACCGGCATGTACAACAAGTAGCAAATGCCCGGACAGGAACCGCCGGAAAATTTTTAAGAGTGTTGTTCGGACAGGGTGGCTGGGCTTTTAATAATCGCGCCATTATGCCTCGCTGGTTTTTAGAGGGTGATGCTGTTTATGCAGAAACGGTGTACTCCAAAGGAGGAAGGGGCAGAAGCCCGGATTTTGAGAAAGACTATCGCGCACTGAGAATAACCGGCTTAAAGTACGACTACGAAAAGGCATCTTTTCGTTCCTTCAAAGACTACATTCCCAGTCACTATAATTTGGGTTACCATATGACCACTTATGGTCGCAGGAAATTCGGTACAGATGTTTGGGATCGTATTTTACAGGAAACCTATTCAAAACCCGGTCTTTACCGGTTTAGTAAGGCGGTTCGAGAAGCCACAGGATACAGCACCAAGGAATTGTATGGAGAATCCATGTCAGATTTAGACCGTTGGTGGAAACAGCAGGATGAACAGATCAATGCTATTCAGAATACCCTTTTAACTGAGGAAACTCCAAAGAAATATACAAGCTACCGATTTCCTCAGTACCTGACCAACGATCGTGTGGTAGTTCATAAAACCTCACTGGATGAAATCGCAACCATCTATGAATTACTGGACGGACAGGAAATCAAGCTGTTCTCACCTGGGATAAGCCTGAATGAACACTTAAGTCTGGGAGGGAGTAAGTTGGCCTGGAGTGAAGTCAGGTTTCACCCCAGGTGGTTAGGGGAAACTTATAGTATAATTCGACTATACGATTTTAACACCGGTAAACTTCATAAAATTTCAGGTGAGCGCAAACTCATGGCTCCCGGGCTTTCTACAGATGGTAAGCAGCTGGCGGCGGTTGAAGTTACCGCTCAGGGAAAAGTAAGTCTGGTGATTCTGGACTCGGCAAATGGGCAGGAACTACATCGGTGGGAAACTAGGGAAGG
>JAUIKU010000217.1 GCA_030430675.1 Bacteroidia bacterium
CTGATATAGATACCGGGTTCTACCGTAAATACCATACCTGGCTCGAAAGGCCGGTGGACATTGCCCACGTCATGAACATCCAATCCCAGATGATGGGAAGTGCCGTGCATAAAGTACTTTTTATAAGCCGGATTTGAAGCGTCCTGTTGTTTTATATCGTTCTTATCCAGAAGTCCCAAACCTATCAATTCCGATTGCATAATCCGGCCCACCTCCTGGTGATAATCCCGGATGGTATTTCCGGGAGTTAACAAGCCCATGGCGGCCCGCATCACGCTCAAAACGGCATCGTACACCTGCCGCTGACGTTTGGTAAACCTGCCGTTGACGGGAATAGAACGGGTCATGTCGGCATTGTATTGGGCATAGCTGGCCCCGACATCCATCAATAAAACGTCACCCTCCTGGCAGGGTTGATTGTTTTCAATGTAATGCAATACACAGGCATTGGCACCGCTGGCTATAATAGGTGCATAGGCAAAACCGTCAGATCTGCTTGAAATAAATTCATGAAGGTATTCCGCTTCAATCTCAAATTCGAAAATTCCGGGTTTTACCAGGCTCAGTACCCGGCGAAACCCTTTCTCGGTAATTTGGCAGGCAGTGGCCATTTGATCTATTTCATGCTGTGATTTGATTGCCCTCAACTGATGCATGAGCGGTGCCGCCTTACGGTAACTATGCAAAGGATAATGCTCCTGGCACCATTTGGTAAAACGGGCATTGCGGGTTTCCACTGCTACCACTGCCCGAATATGTTCGTTGCTGTTGAGATAGACATTTTCCGCTTCTGCCATCAAAATATTAAAGGTTTGCTCAAATTCATCGGCCCACATGATGGTGCGGATACCCGATGCATCATAGCCCTCCGATTTGGTATACTTATGGCCCTCCCAAATTGCAATGTGTTCGTTGGTTCGTTTTAAGAATAATATCTCCCGGAATTTTGGATCCGGAAAGTCCGGAAACATTACCAGAACAGTTTCCTCCTGGTCGATCCCGGTCAGGTAATAAATATCCGCATCCTGCTTGAAGGGCATGGTACCATCCGCACTGGTGGGCATGATGTCGTTGGATTGAAATACGGCGATCGATTTTGGAGCTAAAAGTTCAGCCAGGTTCCGGCGGTTGCCGACAAATAACTCCTTGGTAATGGGATGGTATTTCATAGTACTTATTTCTGATCTTTGAATTTTGAACTCCGATCTTTCGATCTCAAACGCTAACGTTGTCGATCAACCATCGACAATCTATTGTAATCGAACAGCATCAGAGATCGAAGATCTGAATTTACAAATCAGAAACCAGAAATCAGGAGATCATAGATTTTAAGTATTTTTGCCCTCCAATATGACAGATTACCAATTTCATGAATGGCCCAATGGCATTCGCCTGGTGTACAAGCAGGTTCCCACCACCCGGGTGGTGCACTGTGGATTGATCCTGGACATCGGTAGCAGGGACGAAACTGAATCACAACAGGGGATCGCCCACTTTTGGGAACACATGGCTTTCAGGGGAACCAAAAAGAGAAAAGCTTTTCATATAATAAACGGATTGGAAAGTGTGGGAGGTGAATTGAATGCCTATACATCCAAAGAGAAAATATGTTTTTACGCCTCGGTGCTGGACAAGTACTATCAAAAGGCGGTGGAGTTACTGACCGATATAACCTTTCAGGCCACATTTCCGGAAAAACAGATTGAGAAAGAGCGCACCGTAATACTGGAGGAAATGGCCATGTACGAAGATGCCCCGGACGACGCCATCCAGGATGATTTTGATCAGCTGGTCTTTCAGGATCACCCGCTGGGAAAAAACATACTGGGCAACAGAGAAAGCGTAAACAGTTTTAAACAGACCGATTTCCTGAAATTTATCAAAGAAAACCTTCAGACCAGCAGAATTGTCTTTTCCTGTGTAGGTAATCTTCCTTTCAACAAGGTGGTAAAGGTGGCCCACCGTTATTTGAGTGATATAGAGGCCAACGGTCGCCTCCCGCAAAGGATACAGTTCAACGGTTATCACCCCGAATTAAAAGACGTTTCCCGTTCCGTTACCCAGGCACACTGTGCCCTGGGAAGGCCGGCCTATCCCATCCGGCATAGCGACCGCCTGCCATTTTTTGCGCTGGTCAACCTTTTGGGGGGACCGGGGATGAATTCCAGGCTGAATTTGGCGTTGAGAGAAAAACACGGTCTGGTATATGCCATCGAGGCGCAATACACACCCTATCAGGATACCGGCCTGCTGGCTATTTTTTTCGGCACAGATGCCAAAATGATAGGACGTAGCCTCAGACTGGTAAAACGTGAATTGAATCAGTTGAAAGAAAAGCCGCTGGGAACAATGCAGTTGCACCGGGCTAAGGAACAACTGGTGGGGCAATTGGCCATTGCCGAGGAAAACAACATGAACCTGATGCTGATGATGGGGAAAAGCATGTTGGATTTGGATCATATTAAAAGCCTCGAAGAGATCATTAAGGCGGTCAGAAATATTTCTGCTGTCAAGATCCGGGACATGGCTCAGGAAATGTTTGATTACAAAGATTTTAGTATTTTGACTTTTTTACCGAAATAGTGCAATTTTACAGGAGAACCGCAGTTAGACAATTACATTATTTTTAGCGGTTAGAAAGGAAGGACATGGATTTTTTTAGTCCGGAGTTACAACGGTATACCGAGGATCATACTACTCCGGAAAATGCTTTACTAAAGCGTTTGGATAGGGAAACCAATCTAAAGGCGATGTACCCGAAGATGATATCAGGTCACCTACAGGGCCGGATCTTATCCATGTTCTCACATATGATCAAACCCCGCCGGATTCTGGAAATCGGTACGTTCACTGGCTACAGTGCTATATGCATGGCGGAGGGATTAGCCGAGTCGGGTGAAATTATTACCATCGACAAGAATCCGGAACTACAGGAAATGTTACAGCAGTATTTCGGTGAGGCTAAGGTAAACCAACAGGTTAGCTTCATATTGGGAGATGCGCTCACAGAAATCCCCAAGCTCTCAGGCAGCTTCGATATGGTATACCTGGATGCCGACAAGGAAAATTACCTGAACTATTACCATTTGATCATTGACAGAGTGAATACCGGGGGATACATAATTGCGGACAACGTGTTGTGGTACGGTAAAGTATTACAACAGGATGAAGACAAACTGGATAGAGAAACCAGGGCGATCAAAGAATTCAATCGCATGGTTCAGAGGGACCAGCGGGTGGAAAATATATTGCTACCCATCAGGGATGGTTTGATGTTAATAAGAAAGATCTAAATGAAAACATTTCTTGTGTTATTATGCCTGGTAGTTGGTTTTGAAGCAACTGCCGTTGAGAGTCCTTCTGTTCCCAATACCATTGAATTTGCAGGCCTCAATTTAAAATTGTCGGAAAGAGCCAGAAAAAAGATCCAGGCGGAGGTTGATGCGCTCACCAGGCACCCAAAGTATTTTCAGATCAAGGTTGACCGCTTGCAAATTTATTTTCCCATTATTGAACGAGTTTTCAGGGAAGAAGGGCTACCTGAGGATTTCAAGTATTTGGTTTTGCAGGAGAGTGCACTGATCTCAGATGCCGTTTCATCCTCTAATGCAGTGGGGTTTTGGCAGTTTAAAAAGGCTACCGCCCAGGAGGTGGGATTGAGGGTCGATCGCAGCATTGATGAACGATTGAATATCGTTTCTTCTACCCGGGGCGCCGCCAAATACATTAAGAAAAATAACAGACTGTACTTTGATAACTGGATACATGCGTTGCTGGCCTATCAGCAGGGGCCGGGGGGGGCACAGAGATTAGTGAAGAAGAAGTATCAGGGCAGCAGATCTATGCCTATTGATAGTCAAACGCATTGGTATGTAATCAAATTTCTGGCCCATAAAATAGCATTTGAACAGGTGAAATCGGATGTGCCAAAGTTGCACCTGGTAGAGTTTTATGAAGGACAGGGAAACACTTTAAAGGAAATCGCCCAAAGGGAAAGGTTGGATTATGAAAGTGTTAAGCTCTATAACAAGTGGCTAAAGCAAAGTAAAGTACCCACCGATAAACCCTATGCGGTAATATTACCCTATGAGAAAAGCCCGGCTATGCTGGCGGCAGGTTCCGGCAAACAGCAACAGCCTGAGGTTCGGGGAACCCGGGTGGCCACCAGTAGCCAGTATCCAACCTACCCATCGAGATATCCTGAGGTAAAGACTAATAGGAATCCCAGTAAGGGAATTCGTATCAACGGAATTAAGGGAGTGCGATTAACCCGGGACATGGATCTTAAAACACTGGAGCAGTCAACAGGTGTAACCGTGAAGAGGCTGTTGTACTACAATGATGTGGCCGCCAGTAAGAAGCCACAGGCAGGAGAACTATGGTATTTAAAACCCAAAAGATCCAAAGCCAGTGAAGAATACCACATAGTGGCTTCCGGAGAAGATCTATGGTCAATTTCTCAAAAATATGGGATAAGGTTATCGAAACTTCGCAAGAAGAACCATATTGGTAAAAGACAGACTGAGGTGAAAACCGGACGGGTATTGTGGCTGCGTGCTACCAGGCCTTCGGAAATACCGGTGGCCTATGTAGATACCAATGACGGAAACAATACCCCTAAACCTAATTACAAAGCAGAACCCAGGGTGAATAATAGCACCATGGAGTATAAGGAAATCGACAAACAGTACTCCTCAACCCGTGCTGAAGCCACTGTTAAATCAACGGATGATCAGGAGTCTTACCAGGCAGAACCATCCGGTACTCCCGCGGTTGCTGAAAAATCAAAACCTACAAAAAACCCGGAAATGGTACATACCGTGCAATCCGGCGAAACACTTTATGGCATATCAAAGAAATACCAGGTCAGTATAGAGGATTTGCGGGACTGGAACCAGCTGGATGCATCCAGTGTGTTGTCTGTGGGCCAACAACTGCAGATTGGAAAATCCGGAGAGCGCCCGGCTGCGAAAACTCCCGTTCCTGATCAAACAGAGGCCAGGTTCAGACGGTATAGTGTAAAGCCGGGTGATACTCTTTATCAGATCGCCCGTGAGCATGATGCCACCATAAAACAACTGATGGAGTGGAATGAAAAAACCGATTTCAATCTCAGCGTCGGGGAAGAACTGAAGGTGGAAAAACTGCCTTAAAAAAGTACGATTTCGGGCATTTTATGTACAAATAGAGGATAATATTACCAGGCTAATAATTGGGTCCTTTTTGCTAACAACTCATCTGTACAAATACCTTATCTTTGAAATATATTTGTTCTAACACCGGTATCCTAAGTTAAAAACAAGCCCAAAAGTTTAAAATACAAAGAGTAAATGGAAGAGCACCGATTGGACTTGGTCATGTTGGTAGATGATAACGAGACAGATAATTTCATCAGTAAAAGGATTATAGAGATTACCAATTTTGCCCATGAGGTTGTAATAAAAAGTTCGGGAAAAAGTGCACTGGAGTACATTGGGGCCCATCGCAACGATCCGGACAAACTACCAGACCTGATTTTTCTCGATATCAATATGCCTATTGTAGATGGGTTTGTATTTCTGTATGAGTTCGAGAAGTTTGCAGATATGGTCAAGCACAAGTGCCGGGTGATTATACTGTCAAGCTCGGACAATAAGCGTGATATTGACAAGATCGTCAATAACGATCACGTGATTAAATTTGTTACCAAGCCCCTGACCGAAAAGGAGTTGAACGACATCAAATCCCTGGGAGTCAATAGCAAGGCCTCGTAGGCAATTAAGAATTCTATCGCGGACTGCAGACTGCCAAACGCAGACTGCCAAACCAACCGCAGACTGCCAAATGCCGACTCAAAACTTATAAGAGATCCCGGCCAGGAAGTAATGCTGCAACTTATTGTCGATAGTATCGAAAGTGGCGTCTTCATTACCCAGCTTGTTAATTTCATGGTCCAGGGTTTCCTGTTTGTTACCTCTCAGGCCACCTTCAATACCGAGCCCCACAACCTTCCACAATTTGTAATTGACTGAACCTGTCCAGGTCCAGTTTGATCGATTGAAGTTTTTGTAACTAAGAAAACCGGAAAAATTAGATGTCAGCGATAAACCGCCGCCAAGGTCGGTATTGTAATCAGCTACGAATTTGGCACCAAATGTAGATCGGTAGATGGATTCCTCGTCGGCAAAGACCAGGTTGGCATTAATCGGGTGAAAAGTGCAGAATAGACTTTTGGCCGGCTTCCAGGTGCCACCGATACCCAGATCCAGGTATCCCGGATCGTTGAAATCGTCTATGATACTGGAACGGTATTCCACCCGGGCTGAGGCTGCCATCTTCTGGGTTAGCTTCCGGCCATACAGCGAGGAAATATTGAAGATGTCGGTAGCTACCTGGTAACCGTTTTCATCGTCCGGGTCATCCTGATCGTCGAACTTGACCCATCCGACATTCAGTGTGCCGGCATTACGCCAGTAGTGCTTGGCTTCGTCGTAGTTGGCGTGGACATTGACAGTGACCCCAATGGCTCCTCCCGAGGAATTGGGGATGTCTTTTTGAAACCAGTTGTTGAAATTGGAAATGTTGAGTCCCAGGGTACCGGAAGCCCCGGTTTCCCAACCTGGGAAGGAATCGATTTTGTGCTGGATATTTTTCAGTTTTGATTCCAGCCGCGATATAGAATCTTTTGTGGCTTTTTTGGCCAGCTCAAGTTCTTCCAGTGATTGCGCTTTAACCCCGGCAATACTCAGAAAGCCGGCAATGAACAGCAAAATAGTTCTTTTCATAACGTTCCAGGTTTACAACCGGGAACATAAGAAATTAGGGTTAGAAATGGGAAACCATGAATTATAAATTCATGATTCTAGAACTTATAGGAAACTCCCAGAAGAAAGTACGATTGCAGTTTATCATCAATGCTGTCGAAGGTGGCATTCTCGTCTTCTGTGTTGATCACATAGTCCAGTGTCTCCTGCTTATTGCCACGCAGTCCTCCTTCCACTCCGATACCAATACCTTTCCAGATGGTATAGTTCAATGAATTGATCCAGGTCCAGTTTGAAAGGTTGGAACTCTCATAACTAAGGAAAGCGGAAAGGTTGGATTTGAAGGTGATTCCGTTTGAAAACTCTCTGGAATAGTCAGCCATTAGCTTGGCTCCAAAACTGGATTCATAGATCGACTCCGAATCTGCAAACACAAAGTTGTAGTTAAGCAGATGGGCTACTATGTAAAGTCCTTTTGCAGGTTCCCAGGTGGCACCTACACCCAGGTCAAGATATCCCGGATCATTAAAGTTGCTGAGAATACTGGTACGGTATTCCATCAAAGTAGAAGCAGCGATTTTCTTGGTTATCCTGCGCCCATACAGGGAAGTCACGTTGAAAATGTCGGTGGCCTGTCGATATCCGTTGTCGTCATCCGGATCATCCAGGTCATCGAATTTCACCCACCCAAGATTGAGCTGGCCGGAATTATTCCAGAAATGCTTGGGGTCATCGTAGTTGGCAAACCAGTTTACTGTGATACCGATGGCTCCTCCATCTGAGTTCGGGATATCTTTCTGATACCAGTTGCTAAACTGGGAGATGTTCACACCAATGGTACCAAAAGCCCCTGCATGCCATCCAGGCAAGGCGTCCACCTGACCTTCCAGGTCCTTGATATCTCCTTCCAGCCGTGACAAGGTATCCTTCTTGGCTTTGATTTGCTCTTCCAGTGTCGCTTTTTGCGACTGGATTTCCTCTTTTGTTTGTGACAGGGCCTGAAAACAGAATGCCCCGGTTATGATAATTATCAGTATAAATTGCTTCATGGCGTGTTGAAAGTAAAATTGGGAAGGCAATAATAGTACTTTTATAACAAATTATATA
>JAUIKU010000008.1 GCA_030430675.1 Bacteroidia bacterium
AGGAAGAATATTGACCATCATCTGTCTGGCCTTCTCCAGGTAATCATTCCGGTAGAGATAGGTGCCCAAATAGTACAGGCTGTGCGCCATGCTGCTGTTGCTGGCTGGAATCACATTATCCGATAGCTCCAACTTCCTGGTTATTAGTTCCGGGTCATCTTCTGAGGTATAAAAAAACATTCCGTTCTCCTGGTTGTAAAAATGTTCCAGGACGTACTCGGTCAACTGTTCGGCTTCCCTAAGCCATTCCTCCTCGAAGGTGGCCTCGTAAATTCCAATGAATGCCTGAATTAGAAAGCTATAGTCATCCAGAAAACCATTGATGCTGGATTTGCCATCTTTGTAGTTCCTGGTCAATCCTCCATCGGATTTCCTGGCATTTTCTAACAGGAAATTGGCGTTGTTTAAGGCCATATCCAAAAATTTCCGGTTCTTCATAACCCGGTAGGCATCCAGGTAGCCAATGATCATTAAGGCATTCCATGAGGTGAGTATCTTATCGTCCAAAGCTGGTGGTATTCGCCGGCTCCTGGTTTCAAACAAGTCGGTTCTGGCCTCTTTAAGTACCGCATTTAACTCCTCCAGGCTTAAGCTGTATTCTTCGGCAACCCTTTCCTTTTCTACGCTAACCCGAAGAATATTTTTTCCATCTTCCCAATTTCCGTCTTCCTCGATACCATAATACGAAGAGATCACACGGCCCTCATCACCCAGAACTTCCCTTATTTCACTTGCCGACCAAACGTAAAACTTGCCCTCCTCTCCCTCACTGTCAGCATCATAAGAAGAGTAAAAACCGCCTTCGGGGGATGTCATCTCTCTGGCAATAAAATCCGTGGTTTCCCGGACCACTTTTTTATAAAGTGGGTTACCTGTCAGTTGATAGGACCTGGCATAGAGACTAACCAATTGGGCATTGTCGTATAACATTTTTTCAAAATGCGGCACTTTCCAATCAGGGTCAGTACTGTAGCGGGCAAAGCCACCTCCTAAATGATCGTAAAGTCCCCCTGTGGCCATAGCTTGTAAAGTGCGTTCCAGGGCTTCCAAAGACTGCTCATCTTTGTGGAAATAGTAATGTCTCATTAAGTATTGCCAGATACTGGGTATGGGAAATTTTTGCTCTCCTTTACGCCCTCCCTTGGATAAATCCACTTCCGACATAACCTTCCGGTGCATGGCCTTTAATTCATCCGGAGAGATTTCCGATTGGTTTGAATTAAGCGTTACCGTTTCCATGGTTTGTATCCCCTCGGTTACCTTGTCGGCAATCTCCCGAAGCCGGTCCGGATCTTCCTGGTATTGCTTTACCACATGTTCCAGAATCTTCATCCAGTCACTCTTGGGGAAATAGGTGCCGGCAAAAATGGGGCGTCCATCGGGCATAGCAATCACATTCAGCGGCCAGCCTCCACGTCCGGTCATGAGATATGAAGCATCCATGTAAATCTTGTCCACATCCGGACGCTCCTCCCGGTCTACCTTAATGGAAACGAAATGCCTGTTCATGATTTCTGCCACTGCACTATCTTCAAACGATTCCTCTTCCATTACGTGGCACCAGTGACAGGCGGCGTAGCCTACTGATATTACCATCAATTTTTGCTGGTCCTCTGCTTCACTCAGGGCTTCCTCTCCCCAGGGATACCAATCAACAGGATTGTGAGCGTGCTGTAATAGATAGGGACTACTCTCTCCCACCAGGTGGTTGGAGTATTGGTGTTGGGCTTCCAGTACCCCATGGCGGGCGTTCTGACAGTTCGCCATGATCAGGATCAATACTACTCCAATAAATTTTGACATGTTTCAAGTTTAAATCAGCGCCTTTAGGTAGAAATATGCCATAACCAGGCATACCGCAAGTTTGACCCCAGTACCAAAAATATAGCCCAGGAAGGAACCAAATCCCGACTTAATGGCTTTTTTCAGGTCATCTCCATTGATCAATTCCCCGATAATGGCTCCTGCAAAAGGACCTACTATTATCCCAATTGGCGGGAAAAAGAAAACCCCCAGAACCAATCCCGCTATACAACCAATAACTCCCATCCTGGACCCACCAAAGCCCTTGGCTCCCAGAACCGGTACCAGATAGTCCAATAGTGAAACCAGCAGAGCAACCGCACCCAGAATGATCAATGTACTGGTTGAAAAATGAGCTCTGGGTGTAAGGTGCAGTAAAATAATACCGGCAAAACCCAACGGTGGCCCGGGCAACACCGGAAGAAAACAACCTATAATACCCAGTACCACCAAAATCCCCCCTAAAACAACCAGTAAGATGTCCATTATCTTAGTAAATATAACTTACCATAGCCTTTTTTGAATGCTTTGTCGGCAGAAGTTTCCCGGTGTTTAAAGCTGTCCAGGTCCCTGTTCATCAGTACCCGGTAGATGTAAACCCCATTCGCCAGCTGATCTCCGTATTCATCACGGCCGTCCCAGGCATAGTCGGTAATGTTGTTGCCTATTCGAATTACACCGATTTCGTCCTGGGTGATCTCCCTGACCACCTTCCCGGTTACAGTCATGATCTGGATCTTCAATTGGTCCGGTATTTCCGCTCCTGTCAGGGTAAAGACAAATCTGGTACTGGTGGAGAAGGGATTTGGGTAAGGGTAGAAATTGGTAATGGTTGACTCGTTGATAACTTCAAAATTTACGGTATAGGGTTCGCTGCCGGATTTCCTTCCGCTATTGTCCTCACCCTGAACACGCAAGGTATAAATACCATCCTCCAGCTTTTCCGGTTGATATTCCACCTGGAAATCCGAATTTTCCGTAGCCTCTGTCCAACGGACCCTGGGATCTGAAAAATTGATCCGTTGAAACTCACAGTTACTGCAATCATTGCTATTTCTTCTAATGAATAACTCCATACCCACAGTATCCTGCTTGAGGCTAAACTCGTTGTCCTCCTTCAACAACACTGTGATCACAGGGCTGGGCGATACAATATCTCCATCCAATATATGTACCCCATCGAATGTTACATCCAGAATGGGATGGGTATCGTCACTGGCCACTTCGATGTACTGTTGAAAGTCATTCAGATTATTTCCATACCATCTTTCCGGCACCTGCTGGGGGTTTACAAACACCCGATAGTCGTTGATTCCACTTTTTTCCCTGGAATCGATAGTAAGGGTAAATTGCACCGAATCCCCCGGCAGAGGTGCTAGAATATTAACTTCCTCCTCCAGTGAGGACCTTACGCTGCGATTAAACAAAGTACTCCTGACCAGTAAAGAGTCCGTGAATTGCTTTTGCGATAAATTGTAAAAAGTAAATCGTGAAGCGAATTGCTGTCCTTCCAATAGCGGTATTTTACTGGTCTTATCCGAATCGTTGCCCCTGAATAATAGGACTCCCTCCGGAAGTGTTTCAAAGATCACCTGCCAGCGCTTTAGTTGAGCCGGGGTAAGGGCAGCGGGGTCTTCCAGGGTAAGCTTTAGCCGCAACCAGGGAAACCTTTGGGCATCTATTCCCGACAAATCCAACGGATCACTGGAAATCTCAGGCATCAGAACCTGTTCCTCACCCTGATGGTCAATTCCCAACAATTCCAGGGTAAACCGATCGTTGGGCTCCGTGGTTATTTGATGATGCAATGTGCTCCAACTGGCAGCGGGGCCAATTGGGGGGCTTTTAATAGCTCCTGCGCTAAACATCCCCCGTAAAGTATGGGACAGGGATATCTGCTGTTCGTTTTTTGGTATGGCCGTATTGTCATCACCCTTGATAATAACAGGCGGGTCCTGGAAAGCGCCCTTACGCCCTACCACGATAATTGGTTCACCGTTTTGCCAGGCATCGACCTCACTGACGGATACGCCTATCTGACCTAGCTGGTCCCGGGTGCTGGTCCCCCAACTGCTATAATCTACCTGGCCAATAGAAAATAGGATCACGTAATCTCCTTCCGGTACCAGGTCCAGATAAGTATCCAGCTTGAGATCGCTATTTATATCGTTGGCCTGAAAAGTATTGATTGCCTGTGGCGTCCGTCCGCAGCGATTTCTGTCCAATACATCGAACCCTCCGTCAGTCAGGACAGCATAGGGGATGGTGGAAGCCTGGTCGAAGGCAATGGCATTGACTGAATTATCCGGACACAACCTGGTACTTACGATAAACGGTTGCCCATCTATAGTGACACTAATATTCGCGGGCTCCCCCTGGGGATGATCGGGTCCATAAGTAGTTATTTCAACCTGGTTTTCCGTTGAGGCAAATTCCCAGGAACTCAAGGATCTATTGCGCTCCAAACCGTCAGCGAAATTTTTGTCGAACTGGGCAAAACGGGCCTGAGACCAACCCTCCGGGCTATCTTCAATAAAAATAAAAGAGCTTTGTGTCCAGGTGGTATCCTCTCCTGTTCTGGGCTCGCTGAACCTGGTGCGCCAGTAGTAAACCGTGCTGTCAGATGGCAACAGACTAACTTGCCATTCAGCCAGTCCATTACCGGTGGTAGTGTGTGCCAACCTGTAGGGACTGTCGAAACTGCTGGCCGTATCCATTTCGAAAAGAAATGTCCTGGTACCAGTCAGCAAGTCACTGGACTGGGAATACAGGATAGGTTGTCTCTGATTGACAATCGCAAAATCGAAAGGACTCAAATTGACGGTGCCACCCTGAGGAATAAAAAAATTCAAAATGCCGGAATTGTTCGTTTCATCAAGCTCATCTATGCTTTGATTGAAATCCAGCACAGCCTCAAACTGGTTATTGCCAAAGTTGTTACTTTGATTGGTACGGATGGTAAAATACAGCGTATCCTGGTAGGAAACAGGGCTGAAAAAAACAGAATCATAGGTATGAACCTGTCCGTCACCGAAAGTACGCCGAACGGTCACATTGAGCGAATCTTCACTGGTTCGGCCAAAATTCCGGGTTATTATGCCAACCTGAAAAGAATCGACCTGGGCGTTGATGGAGGCGCCGTCGAATACCTGCAGGAAAATATTTTCATTGTTAGTTTCGTAATCGGGTAGGGCTACTGGAAAAAAACTAAAGGCAGGATCTCCCTGAAACACTTCCTGTTGAACCTGGGCTATATGAGTTTCATCCGGAGAAACGGCATTGATATAGCGGTTTCCTACTTCCAGCAATATATCTCCTATCGGCTTGGTCAGGTAAATGGAATCACTATAGGCCAGCTCATAAAAAATGTCCGAGTAGCGCTTGAGATGGCCGGCATACCCGGCATCTGTATGGGCCAAATACCCTATGGCCCCTTTATTGGGAGCCAGGATCCAGTCCTCCCCAAAACCTGTCTGGTTAAAAAATATGTTTCCGGCATTGCAGCCGTTGACCAGGATCATGGGATAACGTCCGTTGTTATCATATCCCAATGTCACATCGGTTACTTTCCCGATTTCAATATCGGTAACCTGGGTGCTGGAGTGTCCAAAAAATGTAACCAGCGACAATCCCTTATTGACTTCATCTGCCACGTCAATGAGCACTGTGGTTTCATTCGACTGTTTATTTATGGTAGTAACCTGACCGCCCAGATAGGGGCCTTCTGCCACTGATTTAAACTGGTCCATATAATTCTTAAAAAGCACCAGCTCCCCCTGGGAAAGTCCTCCACTCAGATGTAGCAGGTTTTTCCTCCACAGCGCATTAAAAGGTGTTGCTTCCATTTCGATGATTTTATCGAGATAAGCCGCTACTTCCGCCGGTGAACGGGCATTTATTCTACCGGTGGGTAATGCCGCACCAATGGTGGAACCTCCCAGCCCTGCGGTCAATGCTACATCAGATCCCGGGAAACCCGCGGTAGGCACCAGATTAAAAGTAGTGGCGGTCATAGGGTCCTGCCGGTGAGGCTTATAATTTACATTATAACCTTTACCTATCAGTAGCAGGTATCGCGGGTTACCGGTAAGCATGTGCTGTATAAAATACCGGATAGCCAGAGGGGATATTTCTCCGTAGGTGTACTGATCATACAACAGGTCCATATCCACCACCAGGGTATCGAATGCCCCACCCTGCTCAGATGACCGGTAAGCTGCATACGACTGCACGGGATCCTGGTAATTTCCAGCCGGCATTCTTAGCGACTTATTACTGACAATTAGATAATTATGACGGCTGGCATCGATATTTCGAAACCGCACCCGCGTGATACCGGTAACTGGTATGGGTGATTGCTCCACCAGTAAACGGCTACTAATGATTGCAGGCGGGATACGTGTAACAATTGTCCCACCCTGGTCGCTATGCCCCAAAATATTTACATTGTTCTCATCGGTGATGTCGTATACCTTGTTAACGGTGCTGGTCGCAGCGATAGTTAGTGACTGTGGGTTGTTTGAAGCTTCTACTTCGAACTCCTTTCTGACTGCACCATCCATATTCGGCACCTCCGGATAACTGAGCCTTATATAGGCCACCGAAACATGGTCCGGACCACTGCTGGTAACGGCAACCCTGACCTTAAAATTCTCCCCTGCCGGCAGGTCAGACCACAATAGATCGGTGCTGAACAATTGGTTGTCAAAAAACTGAAACTGGGTTGATCCCAGGGTCCGCAAGCTACCGTCGGGCCCTGCTGAAATTTCAACATTGTGTATCGCCTCATTGCGGCCTGTCAATAATATTTCAACCCTGGGTGATGGTCCGGAGGTAAAGGGAAAGTTTACAGGTCCCAGGTCGTATTCCGTTGAATTTCCGTTTCTGATCCTGGTTCCGGTAAACCCCTCACCATAATCGAACTGTGATAAATAAGTGGCACCTGAGGCTCCAACCGGATACCTGCGTCCGGCACTAAAATCGGAAGTATACAAAGACAAAAAGTGTTTCCAGTGAAAGTCAACCGCTTGAGCACCTGGATCAATGGATACTTGTGGCATCCGTTTCCCCGAAGCCCCATTGGCCCAGGTTAAAAAATAAGCGGTGGTATCCGAGTAAAGGTTATGAAATGCATGCGGCTGAGCAACGGGGTTCAGGTATAATGCGGCATCCAGTGTGCCATCATTCTTTTTACCATAGAATTCGATATAATCTCCGGGGTCCAAGCGGTTGTCACCCTGATCCACGATTTCGATTGCTTGCTCCAGACCCCGATGAAAAAGCTGAAGGTTAGCCGTGTTAACCTGTGCAACTGGAAACGCCGCCAGATCTAATTCTTCAAAAGTTATTCGGTGAATACCATTTTCAGCGGTACTTATTTTGTAGTACGATTGAGAATAGTTTATCCAGGAACTGCTCTGCGCCGCAGTTTGATAAGGCTGGATAATCGCCAGTATAATTCCGGCCAGGGCGGTCAATAAATATAAAGAGCGGGAAACTTTCACCTTATCTGCTATTTCTTATCAATACTGGCCCGAATAGAGAATATATGGGAGTACAAGGCATCGGACTGATCTCCCATATCCGTAAGTGCGTAATCAATCGCTACCTGTTTTATTCGAAACCCCACCCCAAAGTTGACCTGGGCAGTGGTGCTTTTACTACCGTCAAAATCCTTTATCTGCTGAATGTTGCCAAGCCCTCCTCTCAGGTAAGCGATACTTTTATAGCCAATTTCCAATCCCAAATGCGGGTCGATGGACATAACATCCGAACCAATAAGAACATTTCTTTGACCATCGAAAGTAACATCCAGGTCCAATGCTGCCAATAGTGAAAAATTATCCGAGACATCCCAATCTTTGGATACTCCAAAAATCATCTTTGGCAAGGTGATCTCCAGGGTATTTTCAGGGATGTCGTTGCCGGTTTGGGTATAAATATCTGCCACCAGCTCCGGGTTATGCGACCATGAATTAAAGGTTCCGGTAATATCCCGTAACATCAATCCGAACTTCCATCGGCCCAGGCTTAGCTGTGCTCCCGCATCCAGTCCAAACCCCCAGGCTGTGGCGAAATCTCCCACCGTGCGATGAACTACCTTAAAATTAGCTCCCAATCTCAACCCCTTAATAAACTTCACCTTCCGGGCGTAGGAGAAGATAAATGCGTAGTCCGCCGCAGAAAAAAAGCTGATGTTGTCGTAGTTCAGTGTTCCATTTGCGTCGTACAAAAACCGTGTATCAGGAATATCATCTACTGCAAAACGTATGATCGAGAAACCCAGGTGGTTCGAACTATCAATGGGTGTGGCAAACCCGGCATAGTCGAAATTGGCAATCCCTGCAAACAAGCTGGCATGCATCAGCTCAAATTGATACTTGGAATCGATTTCCAGCAGGCCGGCTGGATTCCAGAAACCGGCAGTTACATTATCCACCAGGCTAACCTGTGCATTTGACATTCCCAGACTGCGCGCCCCAACACCAATTGAGAGGAATTCATTACTGTGTTTTGGTGTATTGGTTTGACTTGCACCAACTGTGGGCCAGAGAACCATCATCGAAAAAATAACCCACCAAAAAAATCTGTTCATACTTATCGACTTCAAAAGTAAAGTTATGGAATCTCAAATTATTTCAATGGAATGAGGATTGATGAATTATGGGTGATGGGTGATCCGTTAAGAGTGGTGGATTGCGGGTTAGGTGCGATAAATGATGGAGCTTATTAGCCTAACATATTTGTAACGTGCTTATTGCTCGTTTCTTACTTTTTATATAACTAATATAATATTTTATATAATTATTAGTATATTTTTTAATACAAGGTAACATTTTTTGCTTAGTACTTGGCCATACATAGTAGCTAGCCGTATATTTAAATAACAGATTGGAAAACATATCAAGAGAGGAAGTATGAACTTAGAGAACACACAAGTGCAAATGCGAAAGGGAATCCTGGAGTTTTGCATCTTACATATAATCAGCCGGGGTGAGGTATACGCCTCGGATATGCTTGAAGAATTGACCTCTGCCAAAATCATGGTGGTTGAAGGCACCTTATACCCCCTGTTGACCAGACTTAGGAAAGCAGGATTGGTGGAATACAAATGGGTAGAATCCACTTCAGGGCCTCCAAGAAAGTACTATACCATCACCGATGAAGGCCGAACCTTCCTGAATAGTTTAAGTCTAACCTGGAAAGAATTGATGGAATCCACCATTCAAATCATTTCTGAAAAACAATCATAATTTAGGGACATGAAAAAGAATATCAGTATAAATATCAGCGGTATCATATTTCACATCGAGGAGGATGGATACGAAACCCTGCGTAACTATCTGGACTCAATAAATCAATATTTTTCTTCATATGACGATAGCAAAGAAATAGTCTCCGATATCGAGAATCGAATTGCAGAAATATTCCTATCCAAACTGACTAACGGAAAACAGGTAATCAATGCTGAGGATGTTGAAAGCCTTATCACTACCATGGGAAGCATCCAGGATTTTGAGGCCATTGAGGAACCCAAGGAGCAGCAACAGCAGGAACGAAGACAACAAGCCCATGCCACTGGCAGCGATCAGCCCAAGAAACTATTTCGCGATAATAAACGAAAGGTACTGGGAGGTGTTGCTTCCGGACTGGCACATTATTTTGGTATCGATCCACTTTGGATCCGGCTTATTCTGGTGATTGGCGTACTGGGTTTGGATGTTTTTCTATGGGGAGCGGCCAGTGGTTTTTTCCTGATCGGCTACATTATATTTTGGATTGTAGTCCCTGGATCTGACGATCTGGAAGAGGATAAGGAAGTCAAAAAGCTTTTTCGTAATCCGGAAGACAGGGTTATTGCGGGGGTAGCCAGTGGGATTGGGGCCTATTTTGGTACCGAGGTAACCATTATTCGTCTGATTTTTGTAATTACTTTTTTCTTCGGCGGAGCGGGCTTTCTCATCTACGTTATCATGTGGATTATTACCCCTGAAGCCAAAACCATCACCGATAAAATGCAAATGCAGGGCGAAAGTGTTACCCTGTCGAATATTGAATCCAATATCAAGCGCAGTCTGAATGTTGGGGAGAACGAAGAAGAGAGCCTGGTGGTTAAGATTCTGTTGTTTCCGTTCAGGCTAATTGCCACGGTAATAGCAGGACTGGGCCGTGCACTGGGTCCGTTTTTAATGTTCCTGGTAGAGGCGATCCGGGTAATCGTAGGCATTTTCCTGGTGGTAATAGCGGTAAGCATGTTGTTTGCTTTGATCGTCAGTCTGGGAGTACTGTTGGGAATGGTAAGCGGAGCGGAAGGATTTGTGTTTGGTGACCTTCCATTACATTTAGTACGAGATACGATACCGGTCTTTGGCAGTATGACGGCGTTCTTTAGTTTATTTATTCCTGTATTGGCGCTGGCCTTACTGGGAGTTAGCATTATTGCCAAACGAAAGATCATCGCCGCCTCGGTTGGGTGGTCGATGTTCGCCATTTGGATTGTAAGCTTACTTGGGCTCGGTCTAACCGTTCCCCGGATAGTTCAGCAATACAAAACCGAAGGCACCCATCGGGTAGTAGATTCATTCGACCTCGATGGTAAAAAGGCAGTACTTCAACTGCATGAGGTGGGCCTGGACGATTACCAGGTTACCAAATTGCGGTTGTATGGTCACGGTGAGAATGAATTCAAACTGGTAAGCAAATTTAATTCAAGGGGGCGAACCAGGCAGGAGGCCATTGAAAATGCACAGATGGTGGATTACCGTGTAGTGCAACAAGACTCCTTGTTGATATTCGACTCCAACATCAGCTTTAAGGACGATGCAAAGTTCAGGGGTCAATCACTGGATATGGAACTTTACATTCCATACAATCAAGAGTTCTTTATGACCGAAGACCTGAAGCATATTGTAAGAAACACAATTTATCGCAGCGGATTCAGCGTCTCACAGATTGAGGGTAATACCTGGGTTTTTACCGAAGCGGGACTGAGATGTTTGACCTGCGAGTACGATGAGGATGATGACGATCGGGAATACTACTATAGTGGAAGCTTTGAGAAATCTTTCGAGGTAGGCTCTTTTACAGGATTGGAGGTAGGTGATGATTTTATCATCAATATAACTCAGGGTGATTCCAGTAGTATCAAGCTGGTTGGGGAAGAAAACTTCGTTAATGAAGTACGTGTAGAAAACGATGGCGGTCTGGTAAAGATCGATTTTGATGAGGATAATTATTCCTTAAAAAAGAAAAACAGGGGAGTCGAAATTAATGTAGTCGCTTCTGATCTGCGTGAAGTGCATTTTTCCGGAGTGAGTAAAGCATATCTGAATGACATTGAGGTAGCAAACCTAAAAATGATTCTTTCGGGTGTCTCCGTTACCGAGGGCGGACTGGAGGTACAAGAAAACCTGGAACTGGAAATGAAGGGTGGAGCTAAATTGGTACTGGAGGGTACTGGCAACTATGTCAATGCCCACTTGTCCGGAGGGAGTATTCTTAACTCGCTTTATTTTGAAGCGAACCATGTCACCGTGGAAGCGGATGGCGCCAGCTCAGCCAAAGTATATGCAGGAAATACATTGGATGCCTCCAGCGGTGGCAGCAGTGAAATTCAGTACCGGGGTGACCCGGGAAAAACCAGTCTGGATGAACAAACCGGGTCCAGTATCAGTGAATATTGACTCGATTCGCCCTCAAATATCAATTGACGAAAAAACAGTGGTTATTGTTCCATCAGGTATGCCTTGATATAATCATCCAGATCACCATCTAGCACGTTTTGTACATCGGTGCGCTCTACTCCGGTACGAGTATCTTTTACCAGTTTATAGGGATGCAACACATAATTTCGGATCTGGGACCCAAAATCGATCTTCATCTTGGTGCTTTCAATTTTGTCTCTTTCCTCGTTGCGCTTTTGTATTTCCAATTGGTAAAGGCGGGATTTTAGCATGTTCAGTGCCTTATCCTTATTCTGCAACTGGGATCGCTCCTGCTGACATTCCAGCACTATACCGGAAGGCTCGTGATGCAGTCGCACTGCGGTTTCTACCTTATTTACATTCTGTCCTCCTGCCCCACCCGACCTGAATGTATCCCAAGTAATGTCCGCCGGATTGATTTCTATTTCTATACTGTCGTCTACTACAGGGTATACAAATACCGAGGCAAACGATGTGTGTCTGCGTGCACCGCTGTCGAATGGTGAAATGCGAACCAAACGATGAACACCTATCTCCGATTTCAAATAACCGTAGGCCAGGTCTCCGTCGAACTCCAGGGTAACCGATTTGATGCCGGCAGTATCCCCGGGTTGATAATTTACCTGTCTTACCTTGTACCCTTTCTTTTCTCCCCACATGATGTACATGCGCATCAGCATCTCCGCCCAGTCCTGACTCTCAGTACCGCCAGCGCCCGGATTGATCTCCATCATAGCACTTAACTGGTCTTCTTCGTGACTTAGCATCTTTTTGAACTCCAGTTCCTCTACCGCTTCCAATGTCCGCTGATATTCCGTATCTACCTCTTCTACTCCAACTTCTCCCATCTCGAAAAATTCCTGTAGTGTTTCCAGGTCCTGAAACGACTGATACACTTCATCAAAGCTGTCGGTCCACATCTTCTTTGATTGTATACCCTTCAGGAATTTCTCCGCTGCCTTTGGGTCCTCCCAAAAATCCGGTTGGACGGTAATTTTCTCCTCTTCCTGGATTCGGGCTATCTTGTTGTCATAGTCAAAGATACCCCCTCAAGGCCTCGATCCTGGCCTTCAGATCCTTTAATTGATCTGTCGTCATGGGTTGGAATTAAAGCTTTATGATTGTTACTAGGACAGGCTAAACAATGACATTCCAATGGTGACGGTCTTCAATCCGTCCGGTTTTGATATCATTCAGCTCTTTGAGTACCCTGTTGGAAAAAATGCGATCTGCCACTGGTGGTAACTGATAGTCCTGCCCATCATTGTTGATCACCGCAATCTGTGCAATGGTTGCGGCAGTACCGGTACCAAATGCCTCTTTCAAACTTCCTTTCTCTATGGCTTCAATTACTTCGCGCACACTTACATTTCTCTCCTCTACCGTATATCCCCACTCCCGGGCCAGTTCGAGTACACTCTTTCTGGTGATACCATCTAAAACAGTTTCCCCACCCTTGCTGGTGATCACTTTATCATCGATCACGAACATGATATTCATGGTTCCTGCTTCCTCGATAAACTGATGGGTCAATCCGTCGGTCCAGATCAACTGATGATAACCTGCCTCCTGGGCAAGTTTAGCGGGATACAAACTGGCAGCGTAATTTCCGGCAGCTTTGGCGGCACCGGTTCCTCCGGGGAATGCCCTGCTGAAGTACTTTTCTACCTTCACCCTTACCGGTTCACTGTAATAGGCACCTGCGGGACTGGTGAAAATAATAAAACGATATGTATCGGAAGGTCGGACACCAATAAACTCATCAGTAGCAAACATAAATGGTCTGATGTATAAAGAAGTTCCCTCGTCTGTGGGCACCCAGACCCGGTCGGTCTGCAACAATTCCTTCAATCCGCCCATAAATATTTCCTCGGGAAGCGCAGGCATGCACATACGTGCTGCAGATTCATTCAGTCTCAAAAAGTTATCTATGGCCCTAAACACCAGCACTTCGCCGTTGGATCCGGCATAGGCTTTCAGTCCCTCAAATACCGACTGTCCATAGTGCAACACGGACATGGCAGGGCTGACCCTTATGTCATCAAATGGTACGATGCGGCAATCGCTCCAGGCCCCGTCCCGGTAATCCGCCACAAACATGTGGTCGGAATAATAACTGCCAAACTGAATATTTTCCATATCCAATTCACTTATTCTGGAATTGGATACCAAGGTCTTTTCTATGGTTACGGTATCAATCATGGGCTTGTCAATTGAATGTAGAGACAAAATTACCAAAATTCTGGCAGTAATATAACCTTTTATGGCTCCGAATGGTATGCTTATTTAAACGCTATGGAGGGTATACAGGGAAACCTTACTTTATCCGTGTTATTTTTTGGGCTTCCAGGGTATTTCTTCCACCTGGAGCTCATGACCCATCTGTCTGCCCAGCACAAACAGGTAATCCGAGAGCCGGTTGAGGAAGACTAAAATCCATGGTTCCACTACCTCCTGTTGATTAAGAGTCACTACCCATCGCTCCGCCCTGCGGCAAACACAGCGGGCAATATGGCAAAAAGAAACACTCTGATGACCTCCGGGTAAGGTAAAGGACCGCAATTCCGGCAAGTTACCGGTCATTTCATCTATGCTCAATTCCAAAGTACCTGTAGCGTCTGTCTCCGGCTTCGGCAGCCTGGACCGGTCCAGACCGGGATCGGCAGCCAGATAGGAACCAATGGTAAATAAAACATTTTGAATCTCTCTTAGCATGGCCACCCGTGACTGGTTTACCGGCTGGTCGCCAAGCAATCCCATGTACGCATTAAGCTCATCAATAGTACCGTATGCATGTATGCGAATATCGGATTTATCTTTTCTATCACCACCTAACAGGGAAGTCTTTCCGGTATCTCCTCCTTTGGTATAGATCTTCATTTATTATCTGCTGCCGGCTTTTCCGCCTCTTGATTTAATCGGTCGGATTCTACCATACCATCCATTAACCTAATGATCCTGTGAGCAAAATGCGCAATATCATCCTCATGCGTAACCATGATTATGGTATTGCCCTGATCGTGTAACTCCTGAAACAGGTTCATGATATCGTATGATGTCTTACTATCAAGGTTACCGGTTGGTTCATCGGCCAGGATAATACTGGGCTTATTTACCAGTGCCCTGGCGATGGCTACCCTTTGCCGCTGCCCACCCGATAGCTCATTGGGTTTGTGGCTGGCACGGTCACCCAGCCCAACACTTTGCAGTGCTTCCAGGGCCTTCTGTTCCCGGTCCTCCTTCCGGTATCCCGCATAGATCAGAGGCAACGCCACATTTTCCAGGGCTGAGGACCTGGGCAGCAGGTTAAAAGTCTGAAATACAAAACCAATTTCCTTATTTCTGATCTCGGCAAGCTCGTTGTCCGTCAACCCTCCAACGTTGTGTCCGTTCAATTCATAAACGCCCCCGCTGGGGGTATCCAGGCAACCGATAATATTCATCAAAGTGGATTTCCCCGAACCGGAAGGGCCCATAAATGCCACGTACTCACCTTCCTCAATATTTATACTCACTGAGCGCAGCGCATGGATAACCTCGTTCCCCATCTTGTAGATGCGGGAAATGTCTTCGGTATGAATAACTCTATTTGACATAACCTAAAAAATAAAAATACAGAAATCACCGGACTGTGCAGCCGGTTAACCATAATTATTTAAGATTCTTGATCATGATATTCCTCTGTTGACTGTTGCATCAGGGTTGACTCCAGTTGCTTCAGTTCATTTAGGTAGGATAGAAATTCATCAGAGGATATCAATCCACTCAGGGTTTCCAGTGTAGTCTCCCGATAGGTATCCAGGTTTAATCGGGTACATTCCAAACCGTAAGCTTTTAGCAGTTTTGTGGAGTACCGGTTCACTTCCAGTGCTTCCAAAAGTGTATTATAGGCAGCGTAATCATCTTCCGAGGTTTTTTCAAAGTAGCTGGCCGCTTCCAGTATCCCAAATTCAAAAAATGGATTTCTGGTCAATTGATGAAAATACCGATCTGCCTGAATTTTGGAATTTTGGCTGGTTGCCAGCAGTGCCTTTCCGAGTATAACCCATGGATCCTGGGCATAGTCAAGTCCTTCCACTGCTGTCAGTAATTTTTGCAAATTGGAATGATCATCAGTAATGGCAGCCAGCTGTAGTTCTTTAAACGGTCTTTGACTTTCCCCGGATAGTGCTCCGAGCAAAGTGGTTGATTTTTGGTCAAGGGCCTGTTTCCACAACCAGGCTTCCATGCTACTGTGCAGATCAGGGTCCTGGATATCATCAAGAAGAGATGCCTTTTCAGATAATAACAATCCGGAAGAATTGAATTGCAGGTACCATATCTTCTGCTGGTCATCAAGCAGGTCCCACCGTGGCTGGTTTTGTTGAGAAAAGGCCAGCAACTTGGGGATTTCAGTATCCAAAGTATCCTTGCTGCGATATCTGTAGGTATTATAACTTCGAATCGCCATATCTATCTGCCCGGTGGCCAAAGATGCCAGTGAATTGTGTTTTAGTGCCGGTAAATAGCCATAATCTGCACTGCGTTGAAAATACTCGGTGGCCAGCATTGGCTGGCTGTTTTGCAAACTCCATTGTCCCAGAATATCATTAATAAATCCGGCCTTTGATTCACTCCTGAACTGAAGGTCCTTCATCAGCACAAATGCCTGTTGCACATCACCGCTATAGTACATCCTAAGGGCCAGTGCAAACTGAAGTTGATCCTGGTACATCTGATTTCGGGGCAGGTCCGACAATTTTCGCACTAAATTCAGCTGATGCGAATCAGGCCGATGTCTCTGATTGAGTTGAAAATTGTATAACCAGGAGAATGTAATAGGGTTTAATAGTGAGTCTTTAAGTAACCCGGCATCCAGTGCCAGTGCATCTTCCATCTTGTTACCCAGTACCAATAGATTACTGCCGGTGGCTGTGGACTGATAATGCAGGGTTTCTTTCAGGCTATCCACCGTTAAGTTAAGGCCGGCCTGCATCAATACCGCCAGTTTGTTGGTTTCTGTAACCCTGGAAACTTCATCATTACCTTTAATATCATCAAGGAAATAGTAGGCAGAATCCAGAAGGTCTGTTTTGGCATACAGTATCGCCAGATTATTTGATAGGTGTGGCTCCCCCGGAAACTCTTTTATTCCATCCTTTAACGTAAAAACAGCCTTAAAAAACATACCCTGCTCATCATAGGCCCTGGCAGTATTTACATAGGCAAAGGGGGTAGGTTGTTTGATGGTGGATTGCTTGTAGTACACCAGGGCCTGACTTATATCCTGGTTCTCTCTTTCCATGCTGGCAATGGCATAGTTGGATCTGTGATTGGTCTTGGCATAAATGGCCGCCAGTTTGTAGTACTCCTTGGCCAATAATGGCTGTTCATCAATACGGTGCAGGTCACCAATTCCATTGTAATATGCGGTAATGGCTTGATCCAGTGGATATTGATTAGATAGTAAAAACAATCCCAGCACCCCGATAAACCCTCCCAGTCTCATGGAAAAAAAAGGCATCTTTGTGGGTTTGTAAACCACTTTATACACCTTTAAGTTTATTATCAGTACCCCCCTGAAATTAAACAGGATGTAAATAAGAAATATAAAACCTATACTCAACTGGCTGAACACTATTATGTCTTCCATCGCTTCTATTGCCGGATCGTTGGCGGTTGTAAAAAAGTAGCCGATAGTGACAAAACTGATAATGGCCAAGGTCAGGTATCCCACCAGCGCATGGGGTACCAAGGGTATAATGTTGCCAAACAACGCCCCTCTTTCCCGCAGCCCCCAGATGCCAATAATGGCCGCTGCCATCAATATCCAATAGGCATCCAGATAATAAAAGTCCCAATCGATACGGCGGGTATTCCTGAGGTACAACAACAATACATTTACCAGAAAAATCAACGAAATGGCTAAGAAATGAATAAAGCTGTTGCTGCTTTCGGGTGTATTGTTCCGGGTGATCAGTACCAGAAACCCGTAAATGATCTCATGTGCGGTTAACAATATAAAAACCACGGTAAGTCCCAAAGGAATAGCAATTCCATAGTTTACTATGTATAAAAACGGATTGGAAACGCCGCTAAAGAAGTAAACCACCAATCCAAAGAATAAGGTTAATACCCCAAATACCATGACCCTGGTGGCCAGAGGGCTCTCTTTCCTGATAGCATGAAAATAATAACTTGCCGGAAGATAGAGCATGAAAGCCAGTATAAGCGCTACTTTATCCGTGCGATCGAACAGCAGCAATTGTTCCAGTTTGAATCCCACCATAATGAATATAAACGCTACCTGGCTTACCATAAACCAAAATCTGCTGAGATCCACCGCCAGTGCCAGGCTTACCACCAGACAAGTAGCCAGAACTAATAACAGCAGGTGCGCAGGCCATTGCGCCAGAGTAAGGTCACTGCCCTCAAAAATTTGAGTGATCAGGTATTGATCAATACCTATGTTTAAAGGAATAGTAGCAAATTCCCAGGATTGTAATACCAGTGGTATCGGTGAAACTTTGCTAATGGTCTCCCACTGGATGACCATTCTTGAACTCCAAAAACTACTGATAATGCAGGTTAGAATTGATAACCCCAATAAAAACAGTAGAGATTGATATAGATGTTTCTGAGAACTGGGCCAGGCTTTCCAGAAAGTCAGTCTACTCATGTATCGCTATTTCAGGACTTTGGGAACTTTAAAGAATTCTTCATCTTTTTTCGGCGCATTTTTTAGTGCCTGTTCCCTGCTGATGTCTGACTTTACTTCATCTTCACGCCAAGAATTCACCTCCTGAGACATATTGGTCAAGGGATCAACCCCTTCAGTATCAACCTCATGCAACTTTTCAACCCAGTTGATCATATCATTCAAACCCTGAAGCATTTCATCTTCTGATTCATCTGAAAAATTCAATCGGGCCAAATGCGCTATCTTTAATAACGTCTCACGGTTGATTTCCATATGGATGATGCTTCAATAATTCTGATTTTATAACTCTGGTTACCTGCCCCTTTAAAGATTCCAGGTCCTGTAAACCAAGTCCTTCCGTTGGCAGTGGTTTGTGATAGATGGCAACTGAGGTTCTGCGATTCACCATTAGTCCCTGATGACTGGGTAAAATTATCCAATTGTAGGGAATAGTTACAGGAACTATTGGTATTTGTTTCTCGATGGCCACCCGGAATGCCCCATCCTTGAATGGTTCAAGTTTCGGAGGTTTCTTTTCAGTACCTCCTTCCGGGAACATAACCAAACTAATTCCGTGATCTATGGCCAATGACGCTCTTTGGATGGATTCGTACTTGCTCTTTAGACTAGACCGATCCACCGTAATATGTACTTTCTTAAATACATAACCGAACAACGGAACTTTGGACAAGGAGCTCTTTCCTACAAAGACAAACAGGTTACGGCTCAATCCTATCAATGGAATATCCAGGAATGAGGTATGATTGGCACAAAAAACGTATCTGGCATTTGGGTCCAACGGTGCCCTGAATTCCTGTTTTACCGGAATAAATGACAGTTTCCAAAAGAGCACTGCCCACCATCGATTTAGTATCAACGCATAGCGTCGCCATTGCTTATTCTGGATTAAAACCCAGAAAACAGGAAAAAACACCAGGAATATCAGCGCAAATACCGCCAGGCAGTATCTGGAATATAACCATCGGAGCGGCGCTTTCATCTTGCTAAACTACTACTATTCCTGAATGATGCCAGAGGTTATGATTCAGACCTTGGCAGCTGTCAGCATATTTGTGGTCAACCGCCGGAATCGGAGAAAAAGCAATACCGCAGCCAGGGTCAATCCCAGCAGCAATCCATACCATATACCGGTTGCTCCCATTTCTAATGGGAATGACAAAAAATAACCAACAGGTAACCCAACAATCCAGTAGGCAGTGACTGCAATGGCAGTGGGGATCCTTACATCCTCAATTCCCCTCAATGATCCCATTCCCACTACCTGTACCCCATCTGATATTTGGAAAAAGGCCGCCACAATCAGCAGCTGGCTGGTTATTTCAATTACTTCCGGATCGGCAATATAGAGTGTCGGCAGTATGTTTTTCAGGAGTAAAAATACCAGTGCTGCCCCACCCATAAATATTGCCACCATAATAAAACAGGTATATCCCGCTAATCTTAGGTTGGGTAAATCACGTCCACCCAGTCTGTTTCCTACCCTTATGGTTGCGGCAGAGGCGATACCGGTAGCCATCATATAGCTGATAGAGGCCAGGTTAATGGCAATTTGATGTGCCGCCAGGGTACGGGTACCAAGCCACCCCATCATAATAGCGGCAAACCCGAAAGCACTTACCTCAAATACATATTGCAATCCGGCGGGAATACCAACATTCAGTATCCTGCGGATTACCTGCCCCGAAATGTTAGACAATACAAAGGCTGACCGGTATATTTTAAATTTACGGGCGTGGTAAATATATAATCCCATGAGAATGGCCATGACCGATCGGGCGATAAGCGTGGCCCAACCCGCCCCGTTCAAACCCATTTCGGGAAAGCCAAATTTACCATAGATCAACAGGTAGTTGAGCAGTATATTTATAGCATTGCCTGTCAACGTGATATACATGGCCTGCCTGGTATTGCCCATACCCTCGGCAAATTGCCGGAATGATTGAAATATCATGTATGGGATCAACGCCATGGTGATGATCCTCAGGTAGGGAATGGCCATCACCACCACATCCGGAGGTTGATCGAGGTGATTCAATATGGGAGTGCAAACCACCGTGGACAACGCCAGCAGTGTTCCCAGCACGATATTTACCAGCAATCCATTGCTGAATATTCCACCTATTTTATTTGAGTCCTGTTCACCGTCAGCCGCCGCCACCAGTGGAGTAACTGCCAGCGAAACACCCAAACCAAATACCATGATAGCATAAAATATCACATTGGCCAGGGAGGCTGCTGCCAAAGGTACTGCCCCCAGCTTTCCTACCATCAGGCTATCTGCCACTCCCACCGATACCTGGCCCAACTGACTGAGCATCACAGGATAAGCCAACAGAAAATTTCGCTGGAAATGCGATTTATATTGGTCCGAAAACATTACAATCCCAGCACCCTGGCCAACTTTAAAACACTTCCCACACTAAGACCGTCGGTAATTTTTCCCTCCATGACCAAATCGATTAACTCTACCAGCGCCACCTTTTTTACCTGGATATCTTCGGTCTCATCGAATTGCGGCTTCCCAAGGGCCAGGTCTTCAGCAATGTAGGTATAAGCCAATTCATCAGTCACACTATTGGAGGTATGCATTTTCAGCAACAACTTCCAATCGTTAGCGGTTATTCCGGTTTCTTCCAGCAATTCGCGTTTTGCACCAATCAAAGGATCTTCGTTAAATGGCACGCCACCCATAGGTAACTCCCAACTGTACTCGTCAAGTGTATACCGGTGTTGTCCCACAATCCATGTATTACCCTCGCGGTCCAACGGGATGATAGCCACTGCAATATTTTTAAAGCTCACCTTACCATAAATCCCGGGGTTTCCCGAGGGGTTAATAATCTGATCCTCCTGAACCTCGATCCAGGGGTTATCGTAGACCTTTTTACTACTTATGGTCTGCCATCGATTGGGTGTCGCTTTCATAAACACAAACTTACGGGGCTCATGTTAAAATATTTTTAAATCCCTCCACTTTTCTTTCACCATCAGATCTATTTATCTTAGCAAACAATTCAATGCTCAAATCGCAGTTTTACCGAAGTAAAATTGAGGCTGGTTGTGACGAAGCCGGCCGTGGTTGCCTGGCAGGTCCGGTGGTAGCCGCAGCGGTAATTTTGCCCAAAAATTATCGGCATAAAGTACTGACCGATTCCAAAAAGCTTTCCAGAAAGCAACGGGATGAACTTAGGCTGGAAGTTGAAAAGCGATCGCTGGCCTGGTCCATTGGAATCGCCAGCCATCAGGAGATAGATCAGTTGAATATACTCAATGCCTCCTACCTGGCCATGCACCGGGCCATAGACCAGCTTAAACAAAAACCAGAGCACCTGCTTATCGATGGCAACCGGTTTAAGGAATATCCTGAGATCCCTCACAAGTGCATTGTGAAAGGAGATAGTAAATACTATTCCATTGCAGCCGCTTCCATATTGGCTAAAACACACCGAGACCAATTGATGGAAAAACTAGGTCAAACCCATCCTGAGTATCAATGGCATACCAATATGGGGTACCCCACGAAAGCCCATCGCTCCGCTATTCGGGATTTTGGTGTTACTCCCTATCATCGTCGCTCATTCCAACTGTTGCCGGCCCAACTTGAACTATTCTAATGGTTAGTGTTACACTTCAAAAAGCCTTATTTTTGCCTGCAAATCGCAAGAAATGGAATTAAAACAGATACCCCTGGCACAAACCCATAGAGAACTGGGTGCCCGAATGGCGACCTTTGCCGGCTTTGAGATGCCTATTCGCTATACCTCCCTGGTGGAAGAACACATGACAGTGAGAGAAAGAGTGGGGATCTTCGATGTATCTCATATGGGTGAATTCCTGATTACCGGCGCCGGTGCACTCGATCTGATTCAATACACAACCTGCAATGATGCCAGCAAATTATCCGATGGACAGGCACAATATTCATGCTTTATCAACCAACAGGGAGGCATTATAGACGACCTGCTGGTTTACAAGATTGAGCAGGATCATTATCTAACCGTAGTAAACGCTTCAAATATTGATAAGGATTGGGAATGGCTCAATCAACAAAATGCTTTTGGAGCCACCCTAACCAATTTATCACCCGACATTTGCCTGTTTGCAGTACAGGGTCCTTTAGCTGCAAAAACACTGCAGGGCTTGACTGAGGTGGCACTGGACTCCCAGAAGTACTATACCTTTTCAATCGGCACTTTTGCCGGGGTACAGGATGTAATAATATCAGCTACCGGTTACACCGGCTCCGGAGGTTACGAACTATATCTGCCTGCCAAACACGCGGCAAAGGTATGGGATGCTATCTGCGAACAGGGTAAATCATTCGGATTAAAACCCATAGGTCTCGGTGCCAGGGATACATTACGACTGGAGAAAGGATATTGCCTCTATGGTAATGACTTGTCTGATGAAACTACACCGTTGGAGGCAGGCCTGGGCTGGATTACCAAATTTTCAAAATCATTTGTTGGTGCCGATATACTTCAGGGTCAAAAAGAGGGGGGAATTTCTAAAAAACTGATAGGATTCACTATGGAGGATAGAGGAATTCCCAGAAAGGATTACCGAATTCTGGACCGCTCCGGAGATGAAATTGGAGTGGTAACCTCCGGCAGTCAGTCACCGTGCCTGGGAATCGGAATCGGCATGGGCTATATACGGATAGAGAATGCGGGCATTGATAATGAAATATTTATTGAAATAAGAAACAAACCAGTTAAAGCCATCATAAAAAAACTTCCCCTGGTATGAAAAACCTAACCACCTGTTTTTCTCCTCAGCTCCTGCCACTGTATGAGTTTGAAGACCGTACCGTAGTTGTGGTAGACATCCTAAGAGCTACCAGTAGTATGGTCACTGCCTTTGCCTACGATGTGGCATCTATTACACCGGTGCCTGCCCTGGCAGACTGCAGGGTACTTAAGGAACAGGGTTATATCACTGCCGGAGAAAGAGGAGGACAGAAGGTAGACGGTTTCGACCTTGGCAACTCCCCTTTTGAATTCATGGACCACAAATTGAACGGAAAAGATCTGGCATTTACCACCACTAATGGCTCCCAGGCCATACTCGCGGTTACAGGTGCCAGAACCATAATACTGGGTTCGTTTCTCAATCTTTCCTCCACTGCAGACTTTCTTATCAAAAACAATGAATCGGTACTGGTATTATGTGCAGGTTGGAAAGGCAAGTTCAATATTGAAGATACGCTGTATGCAGGAGCGTTGGCGAATTTACTTCAGGACCAATTTACATTTGAGGACGATTCTACCCTGGCTGCCGTCAATCTTTATCAAAATGCCGCAGATGATCTTTTAAGCTTCCTGCATCGGGGATCACATGCACAGCGGTTGGCGGGGTTTTTAAATCACCGGGATCTGGAATTCTGCGTACAAAGGGATAAGTTTTCACTGAATGCCATCTATCGCAATGACCGGTTATACCGGATCTGATAGCCTTTCAAGGCTTTAATTTGCGATTACCCTGATGTCTATTGGCGTCTCTGGTAGTTTTTTTCTCCATATTTCGATTCAAAGCCGAAGTCAGGTCAATGCCCGTTTGATTTGCCAGACAAATCAATACCCATAGCACATCGGCCATCTCATCCGCCAGGTCGTATTCCGGTTTGGGTTCCTTAAACGACTGTTCCCCATAGATTCTGGCCATCAATCTGGCCAACTCTCCTACTTCCTCCATAAGAATGGCAGTATTGGTCAGTTCATTAAAATAGCGTACTCCGGTAGTGTTAATCCACCGGTCTACCATGGTTTGAGCTTCGGATATGGTCATGTTCGAATTTGGTATTACTTCTTGGAAAAATGATCACCATGAAAAACCGGGGCAACGCCGGGATTCAGGGATTCTTTGAATCAATAATTATTGTCACAGGGCCATCATTTACCAGGGCAACCTGCATGTCGGCCCCAAACACACCACTGGCGATTTCCCGGCCCAAACCTATCTTACATTCCTGTAAAAAATCCTGATACAATGGTATTGCCTGTTCTGGCCTGGCTGCCTTAATGTAACTGGGGCGGTTTCCTTTCCTGGTACTGGCGTGCAGGGTAAATTGGCTCACCACCAGTAACTCCCCTGCCACCTCTTTTATTGAGCGGTTCATTACCCCCCTTTCATCGTTGAATATTCTCAACCCTAATATTTTTTTGACCAGCCATTGCACATCCTGTTCCCGGTCCTCTGTTTCGATCCCCAACAGGACCAATAATCCCTGGCCAATGGCACCAACGGTGCTGCCATCTACAGCTACCCGTGACTCAGAAACCCGTTGGATCACAACTTTCATAAGGCAATCTATGGTCTTGGTTTCTGTGCGTTAGATCGGACTTGAATTCTCCCATGCCTGAAACGATACCACCTCTTCCTTTACCTTGTTGAAAATCGCCATTACTACTGCGAAGTCGTCCACATAGCCGGTAATGGGAATAAAGTCAGGCAGCATGTCTAGTGGTACCACAAAATAGATCAAAGCTCCTGCCACCAATAGTATGGTAGACCATGGTATGTTGTATCTACCGCTCCGGAATGCTTTCAACATGCGAATAAAAGTACTGATAGTGCCTAGAATACCTTTGAAGTCGTTCTCTTTCAATTCCAGTTCACTCAATTTTTTCTTTGAGGTACTTACCAACTGGTTGACCCTTTCGGGCTGACTCAGCACTTTAACTGCACTTTCTTTGGCCTGCTTAAATCCGGACAGAGAGTTCTCCTTTTTACGAATCATTTATTGAATCTTAATGCCACTCTTAAAATAACGTACGGACTTCATCTTTTATTTGAGATAAAGCGACTACCGTTGGGTCTGATTTGCGCTCCAGCATCTTTTCAAAAATGCGTTTTGCCAGTTCCAAACTGTTGGCGTCGGATGCTATTCCTTCAGCCGATTTGTTTACGATAGATATAATTTCCTCTTTGGCACCCTTGACCAAATTCCAGGCATTGTCACTTACATAAATTTGCTGACTCAAATTATGATTGAACTCCTCCCGGATATCATTCAAAAGGGCCTGTTGAAACTGAACTGCAGTAAACGAGTTATCTCTTACTCTTATGATTAGATTGTTGGGAGCTATTCGCTCAAGAAACAGGCTCAGTCGTTCATAGGCTTTGAGCCTCAACGGCAGAATCACCTCCGTGTTTTTAGATTTTATCTCAATTCGCGCTTTGTCCAATTCCTTCTGCACAAATGATTTAACCACCAGGTACATGCCATACAATACTGCCGCAGCCGGTATCAGAAGTTTAGCAAATTCCAAAACTATATCCATGTTGAGTTTGAGTGTGAGTGTGAGTGTGAGTTTGGGTTTGGGTGTGAGTTTGTAGTAATTTTGCACTGAAGATAGCTATTATTGACAATAATTTAAAAACAGGCATGGACATCCCTGTAAACATTACCGAAAAAGCATTTCAGGAAATAATCCATATTATAGAGCGTAAGAATATTCCGGACCAATATGGGTTGCGAATTGGGATAAAAGGGGGAGGTTGTGCCGGTATTAGCTATCTACTGGGCTTTGATACCGTCTCAAAGGAGGATGGGAGCTTCGATTTCAGGGGACTACCGGTTTATATTGCCAAGAAGCACACCATGTATCTGTTTGGCTTAACTCTTGACTTTCATGAGGGCGCTGATGCCAGAGGCTTTGTATTTCTCAACCCGGAGCAGTCTCGGGTCAAAGAGTAACAGGCCGGTCCTCAGTGAGAGTAACCCTTGCCTCTTTACAAACACCACCAATGGGAGGATTGAATTTGGCAATACTTACTTCCACCCATTGTACCTTATCAAATTCCTGAAAGACTGACTGTATGATTTCATAACCAATATGTTCCAGCAATCTTGAGCGAATCTGCATATTGTCCTTGACAATGTTATACAGCGCTTCATAGTTGACAGTTTCCGACAAAGCGTCTTCCACTGCGGCCGTTTGCAGATCCGCACGAACTGTTACGTCAACCGAATATTTATTCCCAACCTTTTGCTCTTCATCGTAGTAGCCGTGATAGGCAAAAAACTCCAGGCCTCTTAGTGCAACTAAACCCACAATGAAATGTTAGTCCAGATTATCGAAAAAAGAGCCCTCCTCAGTAGTTGGTTCGGCTTTGGGCTGGATATTGTTACTGTGATTGCGGGGGTCGCTTGAACCGCCAATCCCATCATCAGGCTGCTCTTTGGCGGGAGTAGCCTCAAAGCTGTAGTTTACTTTGGTAATCTTTTTTGCCCGCTTTACTATCTCCTCGATCGAATACTTATCCTGGTCACCACGGGCTTTTGCCACCTGATCCAAAAAAGCATCGGCCAGGTTTTTTATTTCCCTCAACAGGTTATCGCGTTTTTGCTGTAGCTGGTGGTAATTCTCTTCTATTTTCTTTACTTCCCCCTGTAATCCATCCATGATGTCTCTGGCATTGCTCTCCGCTTCCTCCAACATAGACCGTGCTTTTGATTCCGATTCACTCATCAGTGCATCAGCATTCATCTGGGTCTCTTTCATATGAAGTTCTGCAGTTTTATTGGCCTGCTCGATCATATTTGCCCCGGTATCCTCAGCAGTTTTTAAAGTTTTAAACAGGGAATTCTCAATTTCTCTGAGCTTGGCGATTTCTTTCTCAGCGGACTCCAACTTGATGGATAACTCCTTGTTTTCGTCCATCACCTTTTCCCATGCCTGCGATAAGGATACCAGATAAGCATTGACTTCATCTTTGTCATAGCCTCTAAACACCTTTTCAAAGGACTTTTTCCTGATTTCTAAGGGAGTAACTTTCATAAAGTTAGAATTTCAAATCCCAAACTGAGATTGTTCTGTCATCACTGCAACTGACCAATTGCTGATTATAGTGCGACCAATATAATTTATTAACGGAAGTTCCGTGTCCGGCGTGTCGTGCCTTGTCGATAACTTTCAACAATTTAAACTGATGGGCATCCCATACTTTTATGGATTTGTCCATACTGCAAGTTACAAAATGATGTCCATTTGGGCTAAATTCTACATGATTTATAGCGTACATATGGGCGGCAATGGACTGATTAGCAGAATAGTCATCGAGATTCCACACCCTTAGGTGGGCATCTCTTCCTGCACTTAACAGCACCGACTGGCTGGGATGGTAGGCCACGGTAAATACTGAGTTGCTATGACCTGTCAATTCGTACTTCAGGGTATAGGTGGTCGCATCAAATACCCTAATAACGTTGTCGCTGTATCCAACTGAAAACTCCTGTTGATCAGGGGCGATCCCAATGCAACGGGCGCTCTTATCGGAATGCTGCAGTACTGATTCTACCTTTAATGTCTCGTGTGTTACTACATGCACCTCACCTGAACCACTGGCTACCAACAACTTGCCACCCAGATACTTAATATCAAATATTGCCGCACTGGATAATGCCAGTGAACCTTTTTCCCGGTTGCTATCCAGGTCAATTATGTGAATCCCCTGATAATTGTGTCCCACAACCAGCTGGTTAAGATTTGCAATGCTGTGCAAAGCATATACCGAGTTCTGCAGTTTGGCTACCAAATGGCCCTGGTCCGGAGAATCCAGGTCCCAACGCACTATCATCCCGTCACCGGCTCCTGAGAAAAACACAGCTTGTCCATCCATGGGTTCAATGGTGTAAATGGCGTCCTTGTGCCCCGAGTAGGTATGTAGTTTGGTGACCTGCAAAGTTGACATTGCCAGCTAAAATTTCTCTAATTTATCATAAATAGCCTAATTTGGGACCTAAGTCGATTATAGAATATGCCTCTCAGCAGTTTTGATCCCGTTAATGCCGAACCGGTCTGGGCCTTATGGCAAATTGAGGAACCAATACAGGAATTGGAAAAGCAAATGAATCCTACCAGGTTAGAGCTATCTGAATTTGATCAGATACATCACCCCCGGAAAAAACTGGAATGGCTAGCTTCCAGGCTGGTCATCAAACACCTGGTGGAAAGTATGGGCAGCGCATTTCAGGGTATCTACAAGGATGCCTTTGGCAAACCACATTTGGTTGGACTTCCTTATTCTATTTCTATTGCACATTGTTTCCCGTTTGCGGTGGGTGCTATCGCCAAAGACCACCCGCTGGGAATTGACATCGAAATGCCTCAGGATAAGCTGCTGCATATACGTGATAAATTCCTCAATGATAGGGAGGCCAAAATGGCCGGCACAAATCTGGAAACACTGTGTAAATTCTGGACCGCCAAGGAAGTGCTTTACAAAATTTACGGCAGGAAAAAACTCATCTTTAAAGAACACATGGAAGTTTCGGAAATTTCCACTGCGCCCGGTCTGTTAAGGGGAGATATCCGTTACCAAAATTTCTGCAGGGGATATAACATCATATCCAGACAACTCCATGGCCATTTTATTTCCTACAGTGCCTGATCAAAAATATATTCTGTGGGGATTTATTTTGCTAAAGTTCTTCTTGCAATACCTGGCCATTGATCAGGTTTATGAACTACACCGGGACGAATATCTTCACCTTGATTTAGGCAAACATCTAGCCTGGGGGTATTCTTCTGTGCCTCCGGTTACCGGCTTGCTTTCCTGGTTGATTGTTAAACTGGGTAATTCTGTGTTCCTGGTTAAATTTTTCCCTGCCCTGTTTGGCGCCCTAACCCTGGTAGTGGTCTGGAAAACGGTGAAATTCCTGGGAGGAGGGACATTTGCCTTGATCCTAAGTGCAACTTGTATACTCTTTTCCGCGCTGCTCAGGGTTAACACACTGTACCAGCCCAATTCACTGGAATACTTAATGTGGACCCTGGTTTTCTACTACCTGGTACGTTATACAGCATCCGGTCTCAGCCGATGGTTGTGGTTGGCTGCGGTATCTTTTGCTATTGGTTTCCTCAATAAATACAATATCACTTTCCTATTAATCGGACTGACTATCGGGATTTTTTTGTCTCCGGCCAGAAGCCTATTACGGAGCAGGCAGCTTTTTTATGCCACAGGTCTTGCTCTGATTTTAGTCATGCCTACTTTGATTTGGCAGTTTCTAAACGGTTTCCCGGTATTTCATCACTTGCAGCAACTTTCCGATAATCAACTGGCCGTCAATTCGTGGTCCGGATTCTTGATCGAGCAGCTGTTCTTTTTTACCGGCTCTTTGTTAATAATTTTACTGGGCCTGATCTCGTTTTTTAGCCATAGTGCCTTCAGAAAGTATGTCTATATTTTCTGGAGCTATCTGATCATAATAGCAATGTATTCCTGTTTAAAAGCAAAGGGTTATTACGCCATTGGTCTTTATCCCATACTGATAGCATTTGGCAGTGCTTACCTGGAAAAACTTCTCCAAACCGGCTGGGTCAGATACTTACGTCCATTGGCAATCGCACTGCCCGTATTGTCATTTCTCCCAGTCTTCAGTCTGGTGTTACCAGTGCTGCCACCGGAATCGATCATTGCCAAATCTGATCAATTCGAAAAACATGGATTGCTGCGCTGGGAGGACGGTCAGAATCATACCCTTCCTCAGGATTTTGCAGATATGCTGGGTTGGCGGGAACTTGCTGCCAGGGTGGACAGCGCCTTAAACCTGGTTCCCGACAAAAAGTCAACTTTGATCCACTGCGATAACTACGGGCAGGCCGGGGCTATCAACTACTATTCTAAAAACAAATATTATGATGCAGTCTCAATGCATGCTGACTACATAAAGTGGTACCCGCTTGATGAAATGGAAATAAAGCATGTAATCCTGGTACAGCAGGCCAACGACACTGACCCCGGACGAGAACGCGAAAGAAATTTGTTCGAAAACGTCCTCACTATTGGTGCAGTTGAAAATATTTATGCCAGAGAGTATGGCACCAAGGTTTATCTTTTGGAGTATGCCAAGCAGTCGATTAATGATATTTTACAAGAGGAGATGAATAACAAGGACACTGACCACTGATTCGTCTTTTTTGACTCCCTGGATTGGACTCAAAGGGACTAACATGGACCAATAGACAGTAAAAGCCGTAGTTGAATACCTGACAATTATTAGTATTGTAAATTGTCAATGTTAACTTTAACCCGGGATGGTATTAAAAAGACTTGAGTTGGTGGTATTTGTTTTGCTGATGTTACTCGGCAGCACCCGAATGCCTGCACAATCATTCCAGGGACTGGATGCGGTTAAACTGGTCAATGCGGTAAACGGAGATAGTGTGAGTTTGGACCACAAATCCAGTGGGCCATTGGTGGTGATAATATTTACCAGTAATTATTGCCCCTACTCCAGAAAGTATGAGGATCGTATCAAAAACCTTTACCAGGAATTCTCTCAAAAGGACGTGAATTTCATACTGGTAAACCCCAACAATGGTCCAGACGATAACCTGGAAGAAATGCGGAAAAAGGCCAACAGTCTGGGATTTGCAGCACCCTATCTCAAGGATCATGAACAAGTGCTCACTGAAATTATGGGAGCCACTCGAACACCAGAGGCATTTCTACTAAAACCGGTGAACAATGGATTTGAGCTGATCTACCGGGGAGCTATCGACGACAATCCTCAAACATCCCTGGATGTGGAAGCTAATTTTTTAAGAACAGCCATTCAAAATGCCTTAAGAGGCAACCCTATAGAACAAGCCGAAGAAAGGGTGATCGGATGTATCATTAAAAAATAGACCGCTTACAACCGGTCCCATTCATCTGATATCGAGTTCAGCAGTAATTTTACTTCTTCTACCTTTTGCGGATCGCCAAGTTTTTCAAATGAAATAATCAAACTACGCATTACCCGTTTTATGGTTTCCAGGTTCTCACAGGGTTCGTAATAGCTATCTTTTGGGGTCAGGTTCAAATGACCCAGGTAATTATCGATATCGGACTTACTGAATATCAACCCCCGGTTAAAAACATTAATATAAAACTGGGTTTCCTCCGATTTATATACCAGAATATACAGGTTGGGCAAATTGACTCCCATTACCGGCAGGTTGAGTTTTTGAGCCACCAGCATGTAAATTATACAGAGAGAAGTGGGATTTCCCTTTTTCGTTTCCAGCACCACATTGATCATGTTGTTGCCGGGACTGTGGAAGTTCTTGGTATTGGCTCCGAACTTTAGCTTACTGAAAAACACACTATTGAGCAATCTGATTTGATCGAATGGGTGCGCTTCTGGTTTAAACTCCAGCCAGGCTTCATAGTATACCTGCTCCAGTTCCGTTTTCAATTTTTCCAACTCGAGATCGGGGTACTGGTAGGTGGCGATCAACCACATGCCTTCCAGTAAATCCATCTCTCCCCGTTTCCAGTCCTCCAGTCTTTCCCGGAGGGTGTCAAACTGCAGGGTATGGATCAAATCCTCTATTCTACGCTGGACAACCGGGTTGAATTGCTCCTCCCATTGTTGCTCAAGGTAGGGAATTATAGTGCCTCCCAATGAAATAATCTTTTTTTCCACATGAGTCAAAACTTCCGGATCCTCCTCGTCCAGAAGCGACACTAATGCCTTTAATTCCTTGTCTTCCATCAAATATTATGTCTGAATAACACCCACGTTAAATTTCTCTTTCAGGGGGGCATGATTAGCTGCTTCAATACCCATGGAAATCACCCTTCTGGTTTCTAACGGATCTATTACTCCGTCAACCCACAACCGGGCAGCGGCGTAGTAAGGACTCAATTGCTGATTATACTTTTCGGTAATTCTGTCCAGATGTTCTTGTTGTTGCTTTTCAGTCAGTGGTTCTCCTTCGGCTTCCGCCGTTTTCACCCGAATCTGTAACAGTGTTTTAGCTGCGGATGCCCCGCTCATTACCGCCATTTCCGCACTGGGCCAGGAGTAGATCAACCTTGGATCGTATGCTTTGCCGCACATGGCATAGTTGCCTGCCCCATAGGAGTTGCCCACGATTATAGTAAACTTCGGTACCACGGAATTCGCCATGGCATTTACCATTTTAGCGCCATCCTTAATAATACCGCCATGCTCTGCCCTACTCCCCACCATGAATCCGCTCACATCCTGCAAGAATACCAGAGGTACTTTGCGTTGATTGCAGTTCATGATAAACCTGGCAGCCTTATCCGCACTGTCCGAGTAGATAACACCACCCATTCGCATTTCCCCTTTTTTGTTTTTGACTACCAGACGCTGATTAGCTACTATACCCACGGACCAACCGTCGATACGGGCGGTACCGCAAATAAGGGATTTCCCATAATCGGCTTTGTATTGAGAAAACCTGGAACTATCTACCAGCCGCTTGATGATATCCAGGGTATTATAGGGCTTGACTCTCTGCGAAGGTAGTATACCGTAAATTTCATTGGGGTCCTGTTTGGGTTCTGCTGACTCTTCCCGGTTGAAACCGGCGTTATCCGTAATTCCAAGATTTGAGAATATATCCCTGATAGCTTCCAGGCATTCCTGGTCTGACTGATATTTATTGTCCGTTACTCCTGAAATCTCACAATGGGTAGTGGCACCGCCCAAGGTTTCGTTATCTACAACCTCTCCAATAGCCGCTTTCACCAGGTAGGAGCCTGCCAGAAATATGGATCCGGTTTTGTCGACTATCAGTGCCTCGTCCGACATTATGGGCAAGTAGGCTCCTCCAGCCACGCAACTCCCCATGATTGCAGCGATCTGTACAATTCCCATAGAGGACATGCGGGCGTTATTTCTGAATTGTCTACCAAAATGTTCCTTGTCAGGGAAGATCTCATCCTGCAGCGGAAGGTACACTCCTGCGCTATCCACCAGATATATTACCGGCAGTCTGTTTTCCATGGCTACCTCCTGGGCCCGCAGGTTCTTTTTAGCGGTAATGGGAAACCAGGCACCGGCCTTAACGGTAGCATCATTGGCAACCACCACACACATTCTGCCTTTAACATAACCAATACCGGCGACCACACCTCCCGAGGGACACCCACCATGCTCTTTATACATATCGTCTCCGGCGAATGCACCAATCTCAAGAAAAGGTGATCCCTCATCTGTGAGGTAATCGATACGTTCCCTGGCAGTTAACTTCCCCTTTTTGTGGTGCTTATCGATGCGCCTGGCACCACCACCTAGCTTAACCTGTGCCAGACGTTTTTGAAGTTGCGCCAGCAATCTTCGGTTATGATCTTCATTTTTATTGAACTCCAAATTCATGGCGGGAGATGTTTACTCCTCCAGAGGCTCTGTGGGATCTTCCTCGTTTTCCTGAGCCTGCTTATCCTTCTTACCAAAAATGGAGAAATGTACATACCGTTTTGGGTTCTCTCTCATATCAATAAACAGCTTATCCAGATCCTCCATGGTTTTGGTCATGTTCTGGTATAGTTCATCGTCTTTCAGCAGGCGATTCAGGTTTCCGTCTCCTTCGTTGATTTCCCTTATAGTATTTCCGAATTCATCGATCGTCTTTTTGGTAGAGGTCATCATGGCATCGAGTTCCAAACTGTTGACGGTATCTGCCAACTGGTTCATTTTTGCCACCAGTGCGGCCACTCCTGTTTGGGGATCATTTAATTCAGTTAATAGCTGGTCCAGCTTTGTGGACATGGCCCCCAGTTTGGAGGTACCACTTGCCAGATTGGAAGAAGTATTCTTGAAATTTGCAATAACCTGATTGATGTTGTCCTCGTTGTTGGCCAGGTTGGCTAAAATAGTATTCAGGTTGCTTAGGGTGACTTCCATTTGATCAACCAATGGCATGGCGGTAGAGGAGAGTTGTTCGGTGATCCCCTTATACAGATAGGCATTTAACGTATCCCCATCACCGGCAGGGGCACCAACTGAAATAGAATCCAGGTGGACTGCCTTGGAACCAAGAATATCACTTTTAATGGTGGCCCAGGTTCCTGTGGCGATGGTTTGCTTGCGATCTATATCCAGTGAAACCAGCAACTTATTTTGCTGGTTTTGCAGTATTTCAATATCACTGACCCTGCCCACGGCGAAACCGTTGATCAATATAGGATTAGATACATTCAATCCATCGATATTGTCATAAACAGCATAGTAAGTATTGTAGGGTGAAAGGAGATTGCTGCCTTTTAAAAAATTGAATCCCAAATACAAAATTGATAGAGAAATGACCGCCAACAACCCTACTTTAAACTCCTTGGATATTTTCACACGAATGCTGTTTTACAGATGATACAGCCTAAAAAAATGCTGTGATCAAATATAGGAACTTTAATTTGAAGATTCCATGTCTTGCTTGTAATCCCTAATGGCCCGAAAAATTGCGGATGCGATGTAACTTTGCTGGACATCATCATTGAGATCCTTTTCCTCTGAAGGGTTGGACAAATACCCTGTTTCCACCAACACAGCTGGCATTGAGGTACGCCACAACACCCAAAAACCCGCTTGCCTTACCCCTCTGCTATGACGGCCTGCCCTGGTCTTGAATTGGTTTTCTATACTGGCAGCAAGGTTCAGGCTGTTTTCCAGGTGAGCATTCTGAAATAGTTCAAACAGTATATGGGATTCCGGGCTTTTGGGATCGAAGCCCTCATACCTGTCCTCGTAATCTTCCTCTAACAAAATTACCGAATTCTCTCTTTTGGCCACTTCCAGGTTATCCTTCGTCTTGTGGGTGCCCAGTACATAAGTTTCGGTACCATGTACGTCTTTCCTGGAAAAGGCGTTGCAATGAATGGAAACAAATATATCAGCGTGGTTTTTATTGGCAATTTCAGCACGATGATCCAGATCGACAAACTTGTCTGAGTTCCTGGTATAAATTACTTCGACATCCTGAAGATGTTTTTCAATGATTGAGCCTAACTCCAAAGCGATATCCAAAGCTATTTCCTTCTCCCGGCTGAATTTACCACGAGTGCCCGGATCGTGCCCGCCATGGCCGGCATCAATTACGATTTTTTTTACCTGGTTTCTGGACATAGAACCAGGTCCTGCGGTGCTGGAGGTGAAAAAAAGTAGTAAAAACGAAAATAATCCTATTGAAAGAATATTACGCACCATATTTCGCATGTTATTCCCGGATAGCATAAATTTACACAAATTTGAATTTTTTTTCGTAAATCGAAAATGCCCAGTGACTAAATCTAAAGCTGTTCCCGGCAGTACCTGGCCCATAGCGATCTGTTTAGCTATTTCAGTGTTCTGTCTTTCAGCTTTCGGCCAACAACCAACCCGTGCCAACCGCCCATCCAACCCAACTCAAGCCAGCCCATTATCTAACGACCAAATAACTCGAAATAATACAATATCCGATCAAGATTCCACCATTGTTGGCGATACCCTAAAGGTAGAACAACGTGGTGACATTGAGACCACTGTTCAGTATTTTGCCAGAGACTCCATAGTCATGGATCGCCAACTTGAAACGGTTTACCTGTATGGAGAAGCCAAGGTGGAATACGGTGCTATCACCGTGGAAGCGGCAAAAATAGTGTTGGATCAAAAGAACAACCTGTTGACCGCACAGGGGGTGATAGATTCCACCGGTGAGGAAGTGGGGAAACCTGTTTTCACTGAAAGCGGTGTTATGTACACTACGGATGGTATGCAGTATCATTTTGGTAATCGCAGGGCTATCACCACTGGTGTAGTAACAGAACAAGGGGAGGGATATTTGCATGGGGAAGAAGTGTTCAAAAATGAGGACGATGAATTGTTTGTTAGTCATGCCAAATACACGACCTGTAATTTGGCACATCCGCATTTTGAAATAAGGGCAAAAAGATTGAAGCGATCCGGACGTAATATTATCGCGGGCCCATTTAACATGTATATCAACGATGTGCCTACTCCCCTGGGTCTACCCTTTGGTATGTTCCCCGATCCTGAAACCAGGACCTCCGGTATCATTGTTCCTACCTATGGAGAGGAAAAGCAAAGGGGGTTCTTTCTAAGGGACGGCGGATACTTTTTCGATATCAACGAATACTGGAACCTGGCACTGACCGGGGAAATTTACAGCAAAGGTGGCTGGGGTACCAGGGTAGCTGCAGATTATAAAAAACGATACAGTCACAGTGGCCGCTTGAACTTCAACCTTACCAAAAGAAAAACCGGCTTCGAAGGAGAGGATTCCGAGAGCAACGACTTTAGGCTCACCTGGAATCACAGTCCGGTTTCCAGAGGAAACAGCCGGTTTTCAGCTTCGGTAAATGCTGCTACCAGCAGTTACAATAAGAACAATGCCCTTTCTGTACAGGAAAATATCAACGCCAACCTAAACTCCAGTATCAGTTATTCCAAGGTATTTTCCGGCACCCCTTTCAACCTCACGTTAAGTGCCCGGCACAATCAAAACCTCACTACCAACATTGTGGATATCACACTCCCCGAGATGAGCATCAACATGAACCGGCAGACTCCGTTCAAACGCTCAAATGTTGATCTGTTAAAGAACTTTAGTTTCTCGTGGAGTTCAAACGTAAGAAACAGAATTACCAACAGTCCCAGTCGCAGCGGGGCGAGCTTCAATATTGTAAATGCCGGTGAACAAGTAGACGACACCCTGGCATTTACTTTTGACAATCTCCCGAACCTGCTTGAAAATGCAGAAAACGGTGCCAGACATCAAATACCTGTTACTACTTCAACCAAGATTTTCAAGCACTTTACTATTGGCCCTACCGTCAATTTTACTGACCTGTGGTATCTGAAAAAGTTAAACTATACCTACATACCCGAAGAGAATGGTGTGCGGATCGATACGGTGAGCGGGTTTACCAGGGCCACCACATATTCCACCGGTGCTTCTCTCAGCACCAGGATCTATGGCACATTCCAGGGTAAACCAGGTAAAAAAGTACAGGCCATCAGGCATACCATTATTCCCACCATCAGCTTCGCCTATACGCCGGATTTTACTACCACCAAATACGACTACTTCCAGGAAGTACAGGTCGATTCATTGGGCAATACGCAACTGTTGTCGCGTTATAATGGTTTTGTATTCGGCAGCCCCAGTATGGGGAATAGTGGATCTATCGGATTTAGTCTTCAGAATACCCTGGAGATGAAGGTCAAGAAAAGTGACTCCACCAAATCGGAGAAGATACATATCTTGAGAAATCTCGGTCTTTCTACCAGTTATAATCTCATTGCAGACTCCTTCAACCTGGCTGACATAAGAATTGTTGCCACTACCAGTATACTGGATAATTTGCTGGATTTCAGCGCCGGACTTACCATAGACCCCTATACCTACGAGCTGCTTTCCGATGAAGGAGATGCCAATCTTATGCAACGGCGAATCAACGAATTTGCCTGGAAAAATGGCCAGGGTATTGGTTCTATCCGCTCCGCAAACTTTGCATTTAATACCCGCCTGGACCCCAGAACCCTGAGAGGAGAAAAGTCCGAATCCAATCCGGTGACTACCCCAACCAACACTTTTGGTCTGGATTCCAATGATCCCCAGGAACTGCAGCGGGAAGCACAGGTCCAACATATTCTGCACAATCCGAATCAGTATATAGACTTTAGCATCCCCTGGACTCTGCGGCTGCAGTATGCTCTTAGGTATACCAAAACAGGTTTTCAGGAGGCTTCCATAACTCAAAGTCTCACTTTCAGCGGGGATCTCAGCCTTTCAGAAAAGTGGAAGCTGAATTTTAATTCCGGTTTTGATTTTGAGAATAAGGAATTTACTCAAACCAGATTGGGCATAAACCGCAATCTTCACTGCTGGACCCTAAGTGTTGACTGGATACCCTTTGGACGTTTTCAGTCCTATAGTGTTAACATCAATGCCAATGCCAGTATCTTACAGGACCTCAAGCTATCACGTCGCCGAAGTTTTGTAGATAGCGGTGCCAGTTTTAACTAACCCAGGTCACCACCTGGTCCAAAGTGGGATTTTTTACCTCCTTCAGTTTCATTTTCTTACGCATGCCGCATACATCGTTGAACAACTTATTGGGAGGTACAGACTTCAATTTCTCAATGCTGCTTAACCCCAGCTTCTGAATTACGGGAATCAACTCCTCAGGAACTCCTATGGCTTTATAATCTTCCTCTGAAGCCACTTTTTCTTTCTTTTCCGGCTTCATCTGGGGAAAAAATATCACATCCTGGATGGAATTTGAATTAGTCATTATCATACACAACCGGTCTATTCCCACCCCCAATCCGGCGGTGGGGGGCATTCCGTATTCCAACGCCCTCAGAAAGTCCTCATCCAATACCATGGCCTCATCATCTCCGCGCTTGCCCAGTTCCAACTGCTCTTCAAATCGTTGCCTTTGATCTATGGGATCATTTAATTCTGAGAAGGCGTTGCATATCTCTTTGCCGTTACAAATGGCTTCGAATCTTTCTACCAAATCCGGTTTCTCCCGGTGCTTCTTTGCCAACGGCGACATCTCGATGGGGTAGTCCGTGATAAAGGTAGGTTGGATCAGATGTGGCTCGCATTTTTCACCAAAAATCTCATCGATCAACTTGCCTTTACCCATGGAATCGTCAACACTGATGTTTAGGCTTTTGGCGGTTTGGCGCAACTCTTTTTCATCCATGCCGGAGATATCGGTATCGGTAAAGTGCTGAACAGCTTCGAACATTGTATATCTTTTCCAGGGCCTTTTGAAATCGATCTCATGCTCCCCTACCCGGACCCTGGTGGTACCGTGGAGATCCAGCGCAGCTTTTTCAATCATTTCTTCCACCAGATCCATCATCCATTGATAGTCTTTATAAGCCACATATAGCTCTACCTGGGTGAACTCCGGATTGTGAAACCTGGACATTCCTTCATTGCGAAAATCCTTGGCAAACTCATATACTCCCTCAAATCCCCCCACGATCAAGCGTTTCAGGTACAATTCATTCGCGATGCGTAAGTATAGTGTCATGTCCAGGGTATTGTGATGGGTTTTAAACGGCCTGGCTGCCGCACCGCCATATATAGGTTGCAATACCGGCGTTTCCACTTCCAGATAACCTTTATAATTGAGAAATGAGCGCAGTGAGTTGATCAGCTGACTGCGTTTGACAAAAGTATCCCTTACTCCCGGGTTGACAATGAGATCAACATAGCGCTGACGGTACCGTTGTTCAGGGTCTAAAAAGGCATCGTGCAGTACCTTGTTGCCTTGTTCGTCTGTTGTTTCCTTTACAATTGGTAAAGGTCTCAGTGCTTTGGACAACACCACCAAAGATTTAACATTGATGGTTATTTCACCACTTTGTGTTTCAAACACATTTCCGGTTACACCAATAATATCGCCGATCCCCAGCACTTTTTTGAACACGGTGTTGTACAGGGACTTATCTTCTTCCGGGCAAATTTCATCGCGCTTTAGATAAAGCTGAATCCTGCCAGTGGAATCCTGCAGCTCGGCAAAGGAAGCAGAACCCATGATCCTTCTGCTCATCAATCGACCGGCTATGGTAACCTGCTCCAGTTGCTCTCCTTCTTTAAACCGTTTAGTTACCTCATCAGCAGCAATATCGGTTTCGTAAATGGCTGCAGGATAAGGGTCAATTCCCAGGTCTAAAAGTTGCTGGCGCTCCTGCCTCCTGATAATCTCTTGTTCACTAAGTGACATACTTGTAAGGGTTTTGCTGCTAAATTAGAATATTATTATATTTTTTTCTGAGCTTGCGCGGCGCGGCGGGCCAATTCCTTTTTGATAAGCCCATACTCCCTGCTGGTCTGCCCGGCAATGGCAGTATTTTCTTCTGTTCGTCTGATCAGGTATGGGATCACATCCTCTACCGGTCCATAGGGCAAATATTTGGCCACGTTATAGCCGGCATTTGCCAGGTTAAAACTGATATTATCACTCATCCCATAAAGCTGAGCAAAATAAATACGGGGATCATTTGGAGTGATATTACCATTCGACATCAACTCCATCAGGTAATAAGTACTGGCTTCATTATGGGTGCCGCAGCATAGTTCAATACCTTCAATGTTTTCCACACAGAACTTCAGTGCCTTGTTGAAGTCATCATCAGTAGCTTGCTTATCGGGTTGAATCGGATCCTCATACCCCATTTCTTCAGCGCGCTCCCGCTCTGTTTCCATGTAGGCTCCTCTGACCAGTTTCACCCCCAGGTAATAGCTACTGCTGTGAGCGATATCAAACGCATGAGTTAGATTCTGGTACATGTCCTTCCGGTACATTTGGTAAGTGTTAAATACAATGGGCGTGTCCCCATTAAATTTGGACATCATTTCATACGTGAGCTGGTCGACTACTCCTTGGGTCCAGCTTTCCTCTGCGTCAATAAGCACTCTTAGTTTGCGTTGGTGGCAGGCGCTGCAGATATTCTCCATTCGTTGGCAGGTTCTCTGCCACGACAGCTCTTCCTGTGGACTCAGCTCCAGGTTACTTTGAAGTTTAGCCATGATCCTATTGGAGGCAATTCCGGATAACTTAAATACGACATAGGGATTTCTGGGCTCGATTTCTGCTTTCTCAATAACACCCAGTATTTCCGTAGCAGTGTGATCGAAATCTCCCTCATCTTCCGTACCCTCCACGGAATAGTCTAAGATGGTCCCAATTCCATACTTGCTCAGTTCAAGGGATTTCTGGCGACAGTCATAAACTATTTCACCGCCACAAAAAAGTTCAAATATTGTTTGTTTGATCAATGGTTTTACCGGTAGCTTCAGTTTAAGTGCAACTTTTAGCAAATAACTGCCTAACTTTACCAGTTGCTTGTGATTCATGATACCAAACAGCCAGTACATCTTTTTTAAAACCTTATCCGGTTTTGAAGAAAAGGCAATGGACGTATCCTCAAAGGAAACAGACTGCGGTACATTCATGATCCTGCAAAGATAGAAAATCGATAGTAATTGCGATCTGTTAACCCGCTTATGTATCCAATTCCCGAACACATTGAAATCACCGATAATATTGCTGAATCAGTAAGTCACTACCTGAAAGATCGCAAACAAAAAATTGGTGTATTGGTAGACAGTAATACCTATGTTCATTGTTACCCGCTGATCGAACAAATCCTTCCACCACATTTTGTGATCAATATTGCCTCCGGGGAAAAACACAAAGACCTGAGTACCTGCAATGGAATCTGGGAAGAGATGACCTATCACCAGATGGACCGGAAATCCCTGCTGATCAACCTGGGAGGGGGAGTGATTGGCGACATGGGTGGATTTTGCGCCGCCACTTACAAAAGAGGGATCGATTTTCTTAACATACCCACCACTTTATTGGCCCAGGTGGATGCTTCCATCGGTGGCAAACTGGGCATAGACTTCCAGGGATTTAAAAATCAGATCGGGACCTTTCGGGAACCGGAATGTGTACTGGTTGGCCCGGAATTTCTAATTACGTTACCCACTGCAGAACTGCGTTCCGGCTTTGCCGAAGTGATCAAACATGCACTTATATTTGACTCCAAACACTGGATGAAGATCAAAGATACTCCCTGGGAGCTACAACCGTGGGAGGAACATATCGCGCACTCGATCTTTACCAAGAATGAGATCGTAGCACAGGACCCCACTGAAAAAGGACTCAGAAAAATACTGAACTTTGGTCATACCGTTGGTCATGCGGTGGAGACCCACTTTCTGCATGAACCAGACCCGTTACTTCACGGTGAAGCCATCGCAGTAGGAATGATCTGTGAATGTTATCTCTCCAACCTTAAACAAGAACTTCCTGAATCAGAGGTAGAAACTATCTCAAATTTTATTATTGCCACCTTTGGCAAAATTGATATACCTCGTGAAGAGTTAAATGCCATAGCCAAAAACGTTCTACAGGACAAGAAGAATCTCGATGGACGGATTATGTGCACGCTGCTGCCGGAACCTGGAAATGCCAGCTTTAATATTCCGGTAACCCTGCATGAAATCGAAGAATCTTTGGAATTCTACAGGTCCTTACCTGGTTAGTTCTTCAGTGCTTCGGTAAATTTTTGCCCGTACTTCTCTACTTCGGTAAGTGCTGAATTTGCCAATCCCCGCAGTTTCTCAGAGTCTATGTTCTCCTTCAGGTCCTCTTTTAATTCATTGGCTTTGTTGGATATTTTAGTACGGGTTTTTTTCCCAGTGGCCGGGGCAAACAAAAATCCGGCTGCTAATCCTGCCGCCGCTCCCACTAAAAAGCTAAGCAAAGTTTTTTCTGATCTATTCATTAGTTAGGTTACAATAATTAGTTATTCCTCACCATTTAATACGTGTCGATTACCGTTAAGTTATGTAATTTTATCGCTTTATTTTCGCTTGGCACCGGAATTCCGATCGTACACATTTTATAAAAATGAACATCAAGTCTATCAGGTTTAACAACAATGTTGATTCGGTAGGCCAGGTCACTATAAACCTTGCCTCATCCAAGAGTATTAGCAATCGAGCACTGATCATAGATGCTCTTTGCGGTGGGCATTCCCAACTGCAAAATCTGGCGGAAGCTCGGGACACCAGGCTGATGACCAAACTCCTGAACGACCCCTCAGGTATCATCGATGTAAAAGATGCCGGCACCACCATGCGTTTCTTGACCGGGTACTTCGCTCTTACCGGTCAACGGAAGAAGCTTACTGGTACCGAACGTATGCAACAACGTCCTATCGGGATACTGGTTGATGCCTTAAGAGAAATCGGAGCTGAAATCGAATACTTGTCAAATGACGGATTCCCCCCACTGGAAACCGTAGGGTTCAGTGGTCAGAAATCTACCCGGATAAGTATTGCCGGCAATATTAGTAGTCAGTATATCTCGTCCATCCTAATGATGGCTCCTACTCTTCCCCAGGGATTACAAGTGAAGATTACCGGAAAAGTGATGAGCAGGCCTTATATTGAAATGACACTGGGGCTGATGAGCCGTTTCGGCGTATCACATTCCTGGCGTGACAGCATCATTGAAATCCCTCCTCAATCTTACCGGGCTACCACGCTTTTTGTAGAGGCTGACTGGTCAGCAGCCAGCTACTGGTACAGCCTGGTAGCGCTTTCCAAAGAAGCTACGGTGACACTGTTGGGACTGGAACGCAATTCTTTTCAGGGAGACCACCAGGTTACCCAGATAATGGAATCCCTGGGAGTAGCCACGGAATTTCATGACAATGGTTTAACACTAACCAAAACCAACCTTCAAACCGACAAATTACTCTGGGATTTCAGCGGTTGCCCCGATTTGGGACAGACCATTTTAACAACTTGTGCCGCCCTGGGAGTGGAATGTGAGGCTACAGGACTGGAAAGCCTTAGAATTAAAGAAACGGACCGCATTGCCGCACTTCAAAATGAGCTGGCCAAAATTGGTGCTGCCCTGGAAGAGCAACCGGGAATCTGGAAACTGCTTCCTGCCAGCAAACTGGACCCGTCAACAGCGGTGACTTTCGAAACCTATGAGGACCACCGGATGGCCATGGCGCTGGCCCCTCTGGCCCTGAAACTACCTATTACTATAGAAGATCCGGAGGTAGTTCGAAAGAGTTACCCCGGTTTTTGGGATGACCTGGCCAAAGCGGGGCTGAACGGTGCAGTGGATTAAGAATCATTGCCTTCACTGAACTGAGCTTCATGTTACCATGATGGGTTAGCAAGATTCATGGTTGTAAAGCCCTGTGCCCGCTGCCCTATGCTACTTCAAGTAGCTAAAGTCATGGCCACTTTTTAACTGCAGAATAAACTCCAGCATCAATCTGATTACATTTTCGATGTCGTCCTGATGAGAAGTTTCGACGGTAGTATGCATATACTTTAAGGGCAGGGAGATCAATGCAGCCGGTACACCCTCGTTACTATAGGCGAACGCGTCTGTATCCGTACCGGTAGACCGGCTGACCGCCGCTCGCTGGTAGGGGATTTTTTCCCTCTCTGCCACACCTATCAGCATCTGAAGTACATTGTTATGAACTGCAGGCCCATAGGTGAGGACCGGACCGTCGCCGCATTTTTGATCGCCACTTTTCTTTTTGTCATACATCGGAGAACTGGTATCATGACAGACATCTGTGATGAGAGCTAAATTGGGCTTAATACGATGAGCGATCATTTGTGCTCCCCTGAGACCAATCTCCTCCTGCACCGCATTCACAATATACAATCCAAATGGGAGCTTGTGTTTCTTCTCCTTTATTCTACGGGCTACCTGTGCAATCATGAAACCTCCAACTCTATTGTCCAGGGCCCTGGCGGTATACCAGTTCTTATTCAACACCATGAACTCATCTTCGAAAGTAATCACGCTGCCCACGTGTACCCCCAAATCCAGTACTTCGTCCCGGGTCCTGCATCCCACGTCAATAAAGATGTTTTTCAGACTGGGTGCCTCTTCCTTGCTGCGGTTTCTAACATGAATGGCAGGCCATCCGAAGATCCCCTTTACCACTCCTTTAGACGTATGAATATTTACCCTCTTGGAAGGAGCAATCTGATGATCGGATCCCCCATTCCTACACACGTAGATATATCCTTCTGAAGTAATATAATTTACAAACCAGGAAATTTCATCGGCATGGGCCTCGATCACTACCTTGTAGTCTGCATCCGGGTTGATCACTCCTACCGCAGTACCATAGGTATCGGTAAAATAAGAGTCTGTATAGGATTTAATGTAGTCTAACCATATCTGTTGACCCGAAGATTCGAAGCCTGTAGGTGACGCATTGTTTAAATATTTTTCCAGAAAGGATTTACTCTTTTTATCCATGAAGTTTGTCGATTATAGTGGGATATTCCCGTGTTTCTTGCGCGGCATTTTGTCTACCTTATTTTTAAGCATTTCGAAAGCCCTGACCAGGCGGTCCCTGGTATCGCGAGGGTGGATTACCTCATCGATAAATCCCCTGTGGGCTGCCCGGTAAGGGTTGGCAAATTTTGCTGTATAGTCTTCCACCTTTGCTTCCAGCGCCGCCTCCCGGTCTTCTGCCCGGGCAATTTCTTTTTTGAAAATAATTTCCGCAGCACCCTTGGCTCCCATTACCGCAATCTCAGCAGTGGGCCAGGCAAGATTAATATCCGCGCCAATGTGTTTGGAGTTCATTACATCATAGGCCCCGCCATAGGCTTTTCTTGTTATTACCGTAACTCGAGGTACGGTAGCTTCGCAGAAAGCATACAACAATTTAGCGCCGTGCGTAATTATGCCATTCCACTCCTGATCCGTGCCAGGCAGGAATCCGGGTACATCCTCAAATACCAGCAGGGGTATATTAAAGGAATCACAAAACCGGACGAACCTGGCAGCTTTGGTACTGGCATCAATATCCAAAACCCCAGCCAGTGAAGCAGGCTGGTTACCTACTATACCAATACTTTTCCCTGCCAGACGCGCAAAACCCACTACAATGTTCTCCGCAAAATTCCGATGCACCTCAAAGAAAGTCTCATCATCTACTACGCCGTAAATCACTTCACGCATATCGTATGGATGATTGGGGTTTTCCGGGATCAACTGGTCCAGATCGGGTCTGGTCTCAGAATCCGGTTGCTGATAGGGATAGCTTGGGGGTAACTCCTCGCAGTTGGCCGGTAGATAAGACAGCAACTGCTTGATATTTTTTATACACTCGATCTCATTAGCACAGGAAAACTGGGTCACCCCACTCTTGGTACTATGAGTAGCAGCACCTCCCAGCTCCTCTGCGGTAACTTCTTCATGAGTAACAGTTTTGACCACATTTGGACCTGTTACAAACATATAAGAGGTCTGCTCAACCATCAGTACAAAATCCGTGATTGCCGGAGAGTAAACCGCACCTCCGGCACAGGGGCCCATAATGGCAGAAATTTGTGGAATCACCCCGGAAGCCCGGGTATTACGATAGAAAATATCGGCATACCCCCCCAGGGAAACTACTCCTTCCTGAATCCTGGCTCCTCCGGAATCATTTAATCCGATAATTGGTGCCCCGTTTTTGAGCGCCAGATCCATGATCTTTACAATCTTCTCAGCATGGGTTTCGGATAATGAGCCCCCGAATACCGTGAAATCCTGAGAAAACACATAAACCAGTCTACCGTGGATTGTTCCATAACCGGTTACCACACCATCTCCCAGGTAATGCTGGTTCTCCAAACCAAAATCTTTACAGCGGTGCATGACAAATTTTCCGATTTCCTGAAAACTTCCATCATCCAAAAGCAAATGCAACCGCTCCCTGGCGGTAAGCTTTCCTTTTTGATGTTGAGATGCAATTCTGGTCTCTCCTCCTCCCAGTAGTGCCTCCTGGTTCTTGCGATCTAATAGTTGGTATTTTTCCTTGTTACCCGGCAGGGTATATACCCCTTTACTACTCTTGGATTTGGTCATATCGGTGGAGTGCGTATAACCCTAAATATATGTAAAATGCAGGATTTTATTTCCCTTGAGATCTTTTTCACGGGATAAATATTATATTCGCCAAATTTGCCGGAGCCTGTGAAACGCATAGCTGTCATTGATCTGGGGACCAATACTTTTCATCTGCTGATTGCAGAAATCAGCAGTGACGGTATCGCTGTGCTTCACAAAGAAAAACGCAGCATCAAGATTGGCGAAAACGGTATCAGTAAAGGCGTAATTGCCAAGTCCGC
>JAUIKU010000218.1 GCA_030430675.1 Bacteroidia bacterium
TTTGGCATGGTCTCCCTTGAACAGGTAGAATCTTGAGGCAAAAGCCAAAGCTGCATTTAAGTTGAAATGGTATTTCCCTGAATTGGCAAAAAAACTTTCATCCACCATTTCAATACCTTTTAACATGTCTTCTTCTACCCGGTCATAAACCTCCTGTACGGTGTTTCTCTGGTAGGTTTTAATAAATACAGTCTCAGGCGTGTCCACAAAAGGAACACCCAGATCTGAACTGGCGGTGGTCTCATCATAATGCTTGGCGAACAGATTTACCAGCATAAAATGTCCATAGGCCCTGGTCAATAATGCCTCCGATTCCGCAGCTCTTTTTTGAGCTACCAATTCCTCGGTGTTGGCTGGAAGATCTTCCAGAACTGCCAGTACTTCGTTGGCATGGGCAATAGCGGTATAGGTCTCAAACCAGAAGAATATTGGGGTGTCCTGTTCGGTGGGACCATCGGTAAACTCTTCCCATTCGTAAGCCTGACGATGGTTGTTCCTTATGGTCACACCGTTGGTAAACCCCACGTTATCTGACATCCAGTCGGTAAATGCGTAACTGGAGATACTATAAGCATTCGTCAAAAGTTGCTGCGCTTTGTCCAGATTGTCCAGTGCCACCCGGTTGTCAGGTACTTCATCCAAAAATTCGTCGCAGGAAACAAACACCAGCAGTATCCCTGCCAGCAAACCACCCAGGTAGTTAACCTTATATATCCTTTTTATATCACCTATCCCAAACACCATTACAATCCGATATTAAGTGAAAAAGTGACTTGCCGGGGTTGTGGCAGAGATACACCTCCCGACCTGAAAAACTCCGGATCCTGACCATTTAGTGCATCGTCCGCGTATAACAAAGCCAGGTTCTGACCTTCCAGTGATAACGACGCATTATTCAGTCCAATGCGCTCGGTGAATGACGCTGGCAGCTGGTAACTCAGCCGTACTACTTTAAGCCGTATATAGTCTCCCCTGGCCACCCGCAGTCCACTTTTGTTATAAAGATCATAGGCCGCAACTATATCGCTGTTGCTTTGTGCTACCCCGCGGTCGAGGATCACAGGAACATCAGTAATTTGTTCATCACCCGGTACCGCCCAGCGATCAGCGAGTTCCCCAGGCAATGCATCAAAATCGGTATAGGTAGAAAAGAATGCATCATTCAATCTTATTACATAATCCCATTTGTATGAAATCAGGGCACTTAGGGTAAAGTCGCCATATGAAAACACATTGTTTAGCCCACCGAACAACCGGGGCTCTGCCGGCCCTTCGAAGTCCAGCGTGGATACCAGGTTGTTCCTCTCCTGGAGATCGTAATTAAAAACACGCTCACCATTCTCATCGAAGAATTCCGGGATTCCCTGTTCATTGAGCCCGGCAAATTTTGTAGAGAAGATCCCCCTCCTGGGACCACCTAGCACCGCAGCCCCTGTTTGACTAATGGCGTCTGCAATTCGGGGACCAAAATCAAGCCGGGTGATCTCATCTCGGTTGTATCCTACATTAAAATCGAGCTTCCAGTTAAATCCACCGCTATTGAGAACATTCGATGAAATTGCAGCTTCAACCCCAATTGATTCCATATCGGCAAAGTTACCCACCTTCAAGCCCTGCCCGCCAATTCCACTGGTCTGTACTACCCCGATCAGGTCAAAGCCCTGCCGCATGTAGAAGTCAACACTGGCATCCAATGCCCTGTCCTTCAATCCTATATCCACGCCCACGTTGAACTCCTTGAGTTTTTCCCAGGTGAGTTCGGTATTGGTTAAATCCACTATTTGCAGAAACGGTTCCACATCGGTAGGTCTCACTGTGACATCGGCTTGCAGGTTCAGCAAGGCGCTGGCATCCGGGGGCAGGTTACCCGATATCCCGTACGTACTCCTGATCTTCAGGTAATCAAAGTTCTGAAAGAAATTAACATCTTTAAAAAACCCCTCATTGTGCATGTTCCAGGCACCACTGACATTCCAGGTGGGAAGGTATCGGGCGGCATCGCTTTCACCCAGCTGATTAGAGCCATCATATCGCACAGTAAAGTTCGCTACATACCTGGAGTCGTAAGCATATCCCGCATTCAAAAACAAGCCAAAGAACCTGTCCCGCTCTTCTCCAATACTGAAATAGTCGATGTTTTGCAGGTTGAAAAACTCAATAATATCGGGGTCGGTTACCACTACTCCCCCACTTTCGAATACCACTCCCATTCCGGTAGTACTGGAAACTGATCGATTGGTAAATCTTATTTCCTCACCTGCCAGCACATTAACTTCATGAACATTGTTATAGGTTTTTGACCATTCTGCGCTGATACGGTTAAAGAAGTTTATCAGATCGGTTTGATCGATGTAATTAAAACCGCCCTGGGGCAGTACCACCTTGGGGTTCAACCCCGGATTATCCGGATCTCTGAACAACAGGTTGTTGTTGTCTTGAATATCCTGGGTGTCGTCGGCCCGGAATGCCTCCGCCTGGTTAGAATTCTCATGGACCACATGATCGCGTATGGTGTTGGCATATCTGGCCTGTACCACACCCTTTATGGCCAGATTGTCATTGGGTCGGACTTCAAAATCAGCCTGCGCTGACACATCCACTACTTCGATGTTCATATAATTGAGCTCCAGTTCATCCAGGATATTGAATGGGGCATAATTCCTGCGAAAGTATTCCCGGTCACCATTCTCGTCAATCGGTCGAATGGAACGTGCTGTGTTCAGCGAGTAACTAAATGGGTTAATATCAAATCCCCTGCTATACCTTCCGGTCAGGGGATCGAACTCCCGGTTCCTGGTACCTGGAGCATCCTGATCGCGATAACTGGCTGTCAGCTTTAAGCCAAAGGTGAATTTATCTGAAATGAAAAAGGTATTGCGGGTGGTTCCGGTAAATCGCTGTACCTTGTCCGCAATGGTTTGGCCCTGATCTGCCAGGTAACTTATGGAGTAGTAACTGTTTGATTTTTCAGTCCCCGCGGTAAAACTCAAAGAGTGCTGTTGTTGTAACCCAATATCATTGAAGAGCACGTCAAACCAATCAGTATTGGCGTTTTCGTACTGGTTCAGGAATTCGTTATTGATGCTACCTCCGGGGCCCCAGGGCAATTCGTGATCATTTATCAGGGAATACATCTTACCCATAGCGCCGTAATTTTGGGCCCGGGCTGCGGTGCTAGACTCAAACAGTCCCTTGGCCACCAGCTCGCGATAGACCGACAGCTCTTCCGCTGAGTTAAGCAGGTAAAAATCATTGTAGCTTGGGCGGAATTTGGCGGAAAAGTTACCCGAATAATTAACCTGCAACGCCCCACTGCGACCTCTTTTAGTGGTTATTACAATAACCCCGTTAGCCGCCCTGGCACCATATATGGCAGTAGCAGAAGCATCTTTTAGTACCTCGAATGACTCTATATCATCAGGATTGAGATTGGCAACAGAAGAACTAATTAGGGTATTGGCATTACCCGAGAGCAAGTCTTCGGTGTTGACATTGGCCAGGTCTTCCAGAATAACCCCGTCGACCACAAATAAAGGCTGGTTGTTGCCATTAATAGAAGTGTTACCCCTGATCCGGATTTTAGGGGCAGTACCGAAAGTCCCCGATACGTTTTCTACACTGACACCTGCCACTCTGCCCTCCAACGATCGGCTGGCATCTGCCACGCCCTCGATCCGGATATCTGACATCCTTACATTTTCAGCACTACCGGTAAACAGTTTTCGTTCTACCTCCTGGAATCCTGTCACCACCACTTCCTGTAATAGTTCGGTGGACTCCCTTAATACAACATTCCAGTTCTGCGAGGCGTTAATTTCTTTACGCACAGGCTCCATACCCACCATGGTAAAGACCAATGCCTGGCCATCAGCAGCTTCCAGGTTAAAGTTTCCTTCAATATCGGTTACCGTCCCGGTGGTGGTATTCTCGATGTTAACCGCCACTCCCGGAAGCCCTTCACCCTGGGCGTCTTTAACCGTCCCGGAAATTGTTCTCTGATTTTGCCCAATTAAACTGGCAGGGAAAATTATCCAACAGATCAATAATTGGCACAGGAATCCTCTAACTAGTGCGCACCATACCCTCATAAAATAGAAATCGATAACTAATTAAATACCCCCGTTGAGCCGATCCTATTATTGCAATTCAAAAGTTAAGTCAACATCTAACGTATTTCCGTTGCTATCCGTTAGAAAGACAGAAATATATCCGGCATCACCCTCGTCATTCTTTACCGTGGCTGCTTCCAGGGGATTGAACTGGGCACCGATCATAGGTACCAGGTCTTCAGACTGAATATCATTGGGATCTCCATCAAAATCAAACAAGATAAAAGTGAATTCTTCATCACTTAAAACCACCCTGTTATTGGGGTCCATGGTACTGCCAATTGGTCCGGTTCCGACATTGGAGTAAATGCCATCTACAAACCCGGTCTCGTTGTTGGGATCATCCGGCGCAAATTGTATGATCAGATCAGGTAGTTGCTCGATCCCCTGCTCGTCGGGATCCCAGGGCTCACTTCCATTGAACGCAGGAAACACACTGAGTATATAACCAGTGACCACTCGCTCATGCACCCTGAAAGTCTGTGAAACGGAATCAACCTGGTTGTCCTCTGTATATGCCCGCAACGTCACGGTTACGTCACCCGCAGATGAAAATGTAACCGAAGGAGAAATGTCTTCAAAAACCTGACCATCTCCAAAGTCCCATTCGTACCGAGAAGCATTGGTGCTCAGGTTATCAAACATTACCGGAATTCCCACCTCCGCAATTGACGGATCAAGCGCAAATCCAGCCAAAGCAGCTGGCAACGGATCATCATCGCTACAGGAAAAGACCACCAATAAGAAGAGGAATATGCTAAGTGATTTGTAAAGTTTGATCATCTGATTAATATTAATGTACACAGTAAGTTAAATAGATTTGAACAAATCATACTATAAAAGTGGCCTAAATTACGGCTTTGATGGTAAATGAACAACCGTGAACAAATTTATAAATTGGATTCCCAAAGCGGAATCAGTTAAAAACTTATACCGGGGTTATAACGATGACGTGGTAATGTATCTCTGGGTTGGCCCTCATGCCCAAAGTTTGTAACTTTATTAAAGTGGTACCTGGGTATGGAGGACCAGATGCAGACTGGTGACTAATAAACAACAACATGAAGAACAACTCTAACATCTTAATTTTGACCGGAGATGCCGGCGAAAGTTTTGAGATCCTCTATGCCAAGCAACGCCTGGCTGAGGCAGGAATTGGCACTACCATAGCTGCTCCTTCGGTCAAGCCGCTGAACCTGGTAATGCACGACTTCGAACCCGGATGGGACACCTATGTGGAAAGAAAAGGATACCTGGTGGAATCCGACATAAATTTTGAAGCTGTGAACCCCGATGAGTACCAGGCACTGCTGTTACCGGGAGGACGCGCTCCGGAGTATCTCAGAAATGATCCCCGGGTTTTGGAAATTGTACATCAATTTCATAAGAGTGGAAAATACATTTTTGCCATATGCCACGGGGTGCAAATACTGGTGAGGGCGGGTCTGGTCCGGCATAAAAATGTGGCCTGCTATGAACACGTAAGGTTCGAAGTTGAATCAGGAGGCGGGATTTATGCCGGTGACCAGGAAGCCGTGGTCGATGGCGCCATGGTTACCGGAAAGACCTGGCAATCACACCCGGAGTTTTATCAGGCAATATTCCAGTGTCTAAAGCAACACCAAGCGGTAAAGTTATAGGTTATAAGTTATGAATGGTATTACATCCAAAACCTATAACCCATTTATCAGCTTTTTACAAATTCGGCTGCGGCGTCATCCTGAGATAGGGACGAATCTCTTCATAACCCTTGGGAAATTCCTTATCTGCCACTTCATTGGAAATAGAAGGGAGTATCACACAATCATCTCCATTTTCCCAGTTAACCGGCGTAGCCACCCTGTTGTAGGCAGTTAGCTGCAGTGAATCAATCACCCTTAATATTTCATTAAAGTTCCTCCCGGTGGAAGCCGGATAGGTCAGGGTTAACTTGATCTTTTTATCCGGTCCGATAACGAAAACCGATCGAACTGTGGCTTTTTCATTCGCATTCGGATGGATCATATCATATAGCTCCGCCACCTTGCGATCTTCATCGGCAATCAGGGGAAAGTTAACCTCCGTATGTTGGGTTTCATTGATATCTTTTATCCAGCCATTGTGGTCATCCAGGGGGTCTACACTTAAAGCCATTACTTTAACGTTCCTTTTATCGAATTCCGATTTCAGCTTGGCAGTTGCCCCCAACTCGGTGGTACAGACCGGGGTATAGTCTGCAGGGTGGGAAAACAATACCCCCCACGAGTCGCCCAGGAATTGGTGAAAGTTTATCTCACCCTCAGTAGTTTGTGCAGTAAAATTCGGAGCCTCATCTCCTAATCTCAAATTAGCCATTTTTAAATTATGTTTAAGTTAATACTGTTATACATCAAATTTTATTCACTCCTTCACTCCTTAATATTCTTACGAAAAGGAAGAATTAAGTATTCAATTTTTGTTTAAATTCTCATTACCCCACACCCACTAAAGACTATCGGCGTCACCTTCATAGTCAACTCCTTCAAAAATTCTGGCAAACCAGGGGTCCGATTGATATTTTGAAACCAAAACAGAAAATGCCGTCATGGCCCCTTCCGGCTTTAATTTTCTCAGGCTCAAGGCCAGTTGAAAGGCAACTTTATCGGAGGGATCATTTACCATATCCAGCAGTTGGGGAATCAGCTGAGGAAATGCCTCTGCCAATTGTATGGCTCTGGTCCTGATCTGTTGGTGTTGGTCCTGTAATGCATGTGACAACAGTTCCTGGTCTAGCGCCGCCAACCCCTCCAAAGTATACAATGCGTGCAACCTGCCCAGTGGATCATCATGACTCATAGCCATGGTCCTTAGTGCAGCGGTTATGGTGGTATCTCCACCTTCGACAAGCAAACGCTGAGCAGTAATACGCCACCATTGATGGGGATGCGCCAGTAGCTGAACCAGTTCAGCTTCAGCCATCTCACCCGGATACCGCAGTTTGCCGGCGGAACCGGTGGGCATATCACTGGGTACAATACGGTAGATCCGGCCTTTATCCTGTCCCCGATAAAAATCCATATCCTCTTTCAGGTCTTCCGGAATAGACAACGGAGTTTCTATATGTTGACGATAAAAGTCAACCACCATCAGGCTTCCATCAGGAGCTACTGCAAAATTAGCGGGGCGAAACCAGGGGTCTGTTGATACCAGGAATTCACTGTTGCTATCCGATTTGTCCCTTTGCGCCACCAGTAACGGGCCCTGACCCGGAACCAATACATCGCGATGCACCAAATTACCCGCCACCTCGCCGGTGAAAACGGATCCCCGATACGGTTCCGGAAACAAATCTCCGGTATACACCGTACCACCTGAGCAACCGGTAAAGTGATCTTCTGCATATTCAACCCGGTCGAGATTCTCCTCCTCATAGCGTTTCTGTCGTCGTTCGGTGCGCTCCGCACGCCAATACGGTGGAGGCGTTAATTGAAACATCTCTAAATCGTGATCGGAGATATTTTGAACGGGAGCTTTGGCTCTTCCGGTTGAATCCAGTAACAAGTAGCGCCAGGGAATCACTATTTGAGATATATGAATGGTATTTTGTGTGCCAAATCGCTGCCCCCATTGATCTACGGCCTGACCGAACTGTGTGGAGCCCGCCGCAGGTTCAAATACCCCGCGGTCCAGACG
>JAUIKU010000009.1 GCA_030430675.1 Bacteroidia bacterium
TAAACTACTATGGACTGTCCTGGGTGTGGGTTTTTACCATGCCGGCAGTGGCTTTGATGTACCTGGGAATGACCTGGACTTCCGCTTTTCGCTACTGGCAAGGGGAGAGGATGCGCTGGAGAGGCAGAGTACAGTGACAACTGCGAACTGCCAACCGCCCTCCTACGCCTACTGTTTGTTTAACTCAGAGACATTGGCAGAAGTGTGTAACGCACTGATCTCCTCATCCGAAAGGGCCCTGCTAAACACGGCCAAACCTCCAAAGTGTCCTATAGTAGCTTCTCTTAGCATGCTGCCAACCGCATAACGGGCGCCTACCGTGAAATCCGAACCTCCATCCGGTTTGGATTCCGCATATTTTTCAGGATCATAACAAAATATTCCCCTGCCGTGATAATAGGGGTTCATGCCCCGGTCTCCACCATTGGGACCTTCACTGGTGAAATAGGGATCATCGCGCCGGTCCTGTTCCGGATGAAGGGATCTGGGCTCTAATTCTCCATTGATATACGCTTTTATATATTCACCGTCATAGGTAAAAGCCAATGTGCACCACTCTTCCTCCGGCACTTCGTTTACGGTAGCGGCATAGTCCGCACACCAGGGAAACTTGGAGCCATCGGATCTGGTAGTAACACCTCCCTCGGAGGAGATATGCGGGGTTAATTGTCGGGGTCCGCCGTAAGTTGGCATATTCATCAGCATAGCATATTGCCGGGTGCCGCTATCATCGTGGGCGCCTTTACCTTCACTCCACATGCCCGCAATAGTGCGGCTTTGTTTCAGGTCGACCAATCGCACCACTGCAAACATACTTACCTGGGCTTCGGGGCCGCAAATGTTTAAATCGGCAGTTTCTTCATACGGTATTTCAAAATATTGTTGACCATTAAGATGGGCGGAATACCCGGAATACGGACCGACCGGACGTCTCTCTATGGGCCCGGAAACTTCTGCTAAACGATGAATTTGTGGTCCCCCAACCGAAACCCTGTCAGACCCCTCTGCCTCGCCAAAGGTCCAAAAGGCGACCAGGTTTGGGGTGTTTTCAATGACAGATGGGTCTCCCAGGGTAGTTGATTCCGGTTTGCACCCGGCAAACAGTATCAGAACAAGGGCATATTTGGCGATTTTGTACATGGCCATAAATTAAATAATATTGACGCGCTATCATAGTGGTTAAACCATTTCACCATTAATCCAGTTAAACTAGATATGAACAAATTGTGGCCCGGTTTAGAATACCAGGATTATCGAGAATCTGCAGCAGTGGTCCATCTATGGACCCAGATCATAGGTAAAATAAGACTTCGCAAGATGCCCTGGCTTAATCATTCATGGCATGTAAGTCTATACGTTTCTCCCAGGGGGTTTACTACCGGCAGTATACCCGATGAACAGGGCTTGTTTGAAATAGAGTTCGACTTTATCAATCATCTGCTTCATTTCAGGACCAGTTTTGCCAAAGGCTCCAAAATACCATTGAAATCCCAATCCGTAGCTGACTTCTATGCGGTTGTTTTCGAGCAATTGGAAATGTTTGGAATAGCTGTTGATATCTATGCAGCTCCCAATGAAGTGGAGCCGGCGGTTCCGTTTGCCGATGACCATCGGCCGCAAGTCTATAATCCCGATCAAATGAAAAGATTATGGGAAGCATTTATATGTGTGCATAAGGTGTTCCAGGAATTTAGGGCAGGCTTTATAGGAAAGTGTAGTCCGGTACACCTGTTTTGGGGTGCTTTTGATCTTGCCGTAACTCGTTTTTCGGGACGGAAAGCCCCGGAGCATCCGGGTGGTATGCCCAATATGCCTCTGAAGGTGATGCAGGAAGCCTATTCACACGAGGTAAGCAGCGCCGGGTTTTGGCCGGGAAGTGAAAATTTTCCACAGCCGGTATTCTACTCCTATTGTTATCCAACCCCGGAGGCATTCAGCAAGGTAAAAGTAGCACCAGAAGCGGCCTATTACAGTGAGGAGATGGGTGAGTTTTTTCTCAGTTACCAACACGTACAGTCTTCAGATAATCCCGATGCGACCCTGATGAACTTTTTGGATTCCACCTATAAAGCTGCTGCTACTACCGGCAACTGGGATCCTGAGCTGGAGTTTGATTTTAGTAAATACTCCTCCAAGTAAGAGGGTTTATGCGGCTGCTACTTCAGCGGCTAAAATCAGCCCCTTGTTTCCAGTCAGGGAATGTCCGTTCATTGGCCAGTAGCTGGGCCATTTCAAACATTAGCTGGCTGACCTGTATCACGCCGCCCATATCAAAAGAGTCATTAAACTCATCAGAGGGAGCGTGATAATTTTGTTCGCGGTATAGATCATGTTGTTTTCTTCCCCATTCCGGTCCGTTTTTTACACTGTTGATGCCATTCTTGCCGTAAAAACAAGGAATTCCCAATTTGGCAAAATGAATATGGTCAGATCGAAAGAAATAACCTTTTTCGGTATTGGTATCTGGCACTATTTCTAATCCGTATTTGTCACACACCAACCTGGCATAATCGTCCATTTCTGATTGTCCATAGCCGATGATTTCGATATCGCGGGTGCGGCCATAGGAGTATATGGCATCGATATTGATATTGGCCACGGTTTTATCTACCGGAAAGAGCGGGTTTTCGGCATAATATTGGGAGCCCAGCAGCCCTTGTTCTTCCGCGGTGACCGCCAGTAGCACCACAGACCGTTCCGGCTTGGTTTCCATTTGGGCGAATTGCCGGCCAATTTCCATGATGGCCGCGGTGCCGGTGGCATTGTCGACCGCCCCGTTGTAAATGGAGTCCCCATCTATGGATTCGCCAATCCCAAAATGGTCCCAATGAGCGGTGAAAAGAATGGTCTCTTGCGGATATTTGGTTCCGGTAATTTTACCCACTACATTTTTGGAGGTATTGAATTCCAGGTTATGTTTCATGGAAAAGGAGTAGGTGGCGTCCAAATTAAATGATTTAAAATCAGGCTCATAGGCTTTTGCTAAGGCTACATCGAGATCATACCCGGATTTACTGAAAAGCGCAGCCGCCTGATCCCTGGTGATCCACCCCCGCAGCTTGCAGGCGTTTTGGTTTTTATGTTCAAGATCCAGCACCATCTGGTCTCCACCCCAACCTCCGCGAACTACGCTCCAGGGGTAACCGGCAGCATCTTCTTCGTGGATTATCAGTACTCCATCGGCACCCTGGCGCGCCGCTTCTTCATACTTATAGGTCCAGCGACCATAATAGGTCATGGCATTGCCTTTAAATAAGGCATCATTCTTGGTCCTGAAGCCAGGGTCGTTTACTATTACCACCGCGGTCTTACCGGTCATGTCCAACCCCTGGTAATCATTCCAATCATATTCCGGAGCTACGATACCATAACCCACGAAGACCAACTCGGAGTTTTCAATAGAGGTGGATTCTTCAACCCTGGTGGTATTAGCGGCAAAGTCCGTTAAGAACTCCAGACCCAAATTACCCGCTTGAGTTGCTATATTCATCACCGGATCACGCTCACTGGAAATTCGCACTAATTTGACCTCCTGGAAGTAGCTATTGCCATTACCGGGTTCAATTCCGGCCTTTGCCATTTCATCTTTAATATAGCCCGCAGTAATTGTTTCTCCTTCGGTAAATGGCATGCGACCCAGAAACCGATCAGAAGCCAACTCCGATAAATATGTGGTCAGCTGAAGGCTGTCGATCTTTGGTTCCCCCGTGGTTTCAGAGGGGGTTTGGCAACCCAAAACAAACAGACAAAAAATAGGTAACAGGTATCTCATCATAGGGAAAAAACAGGTCTGTAATATATAAAAATTCAATAAGACGGGTCCGGGGTTTCATCAGGTGCCCCGGTTCTCCTTCGATAAAATTTAAGTAATTTCGGTCCGGAAATGAAAGTTAACCTGCATATAGTTTTTTTTTGCTGGCTGATCGCCACCGGTTGTAACCAGTCCGGAAGAGATCATATTTCCGGTATCACCACAGATGAAGCACTTATGACCACTCCTGTTAAAGACATCCACAGTTATGCTGAACCAAGCCAGGCAATCATGCAGCATTTGAATTGGCAGGCGGAAGTTGATTTCGATAGCAGCCGTATCTATGCAAAGGCCTCCATCAGGATTTCCAAGGATCCAAATGCGGAGGTCTTGTTGCTGGACAGTAAAAACCTGCATATCGACAGTGTGAAAGCGGGGACAGGTATAGTGGAATCACCCACGGAATTTACCCTGAGTGACCCGGATGAGATCATGGGCAGCGCACTGGAGATAAAATTGCCCAAAGAGGCCGATTGGGTGCATATTTATTATCGTACAACCGCGGGGGCGGAGGCCTTACAATGGTTAAATCCAAGACAAACCGCTGGCAAGGAGCATCCGTTTCTGTTTACGCAATCTCAGGCCATATTGGCCAGGTCATGGATTCCCCTGCAGGATAGCCCTGGCATAAGATTCACCTATGAAGCTACTGTTAAAGTACCGCCAGACCTTTTGGCTCTAATGAGTGCGGAAAACCCCCAACAAAGAAACGATCAGGGTGTTTATCACTTTGAAATGAAACAGCCAATACCGGCTTACTTAATGGCATTAGCGGTTGGAGATGTTGAATTCAGGTCATTAGGTCCACGGTCCGGAGTCTACGCTGAGCCTGCTCTTATTGATGAATCGGCTTATGAATTCGCCGAGATAGAACAAATGATAAGTATCGCAGAAAAGTTATATGGTCCTTACCGCTGGGAACGCTATGACCTGATTGTCCTGCCCCCCAGTTTCCCCTTTGGTGGAATGGAGAATCCAAGGCTGACTTTCGCCACACCCACCATTTTGGCAGGAGACCGTTCCTTGACTTCACTGGTAGCCCATGAGCTGGCCCACAGTTGGTCTGGCAATCTGGTAACCAATGCTACCTGGGAGGATTTTTGGCTCAATGAGGGTTTTACCGTTTACTTTGAAAACAGGATAATGGAAGCACTGAATGGCAGAGACTATTCGGAGATGCTGGCCCTTTTGGCCTTGCAGGACCTAAAGGCTGAAGTAAAGGAAATGATGGGGAATCAGCAGGGGAGCGATACCCATCTTAAGCTGGATTTGACAAACCGCAACCCGGATGACGGAGTGACTACCATTGCCTATGACAAGGGATACTTTTTTCTGCGCTGGCTGGAAAAGAAAACCGGGAGAGCTGTATGGGACCAGTTTCTCATCAATTACTTTCAGGATAATGCGTTTAACAGCATGACAACTGAGCATTTCCTGCGTTACCTGCAAAAGAATCTCATTGAGCAGCAGCACATTAATATTTACCAGGATGAATTGGAGGAGTGGATTTACCATAGTGGGTTGCCGGAAAGCTTACCGGTGCCCGAGTCAACACGTTTCGACGCAGTAGATGATGACCTGGAAAACTGGCTCGGTTCACAGCGTCTTCCGGTTACCGGGCAGTGGAGTACGCACGAATGGCTGCATTTTATCAAGTCATTGCCGGATGACCTGGATAGCACTTTGGTAACAGAACTGGATAATGCATTTGATCTAACCAACAGTAGTAATGCAGAAATACAAGCGGCCTGGTATCTGAAAGCTATCACTTTTAACTATCAGAACGCATATCCGGCTATGGCCGGATTTCTGGAAGGGGTAGGTCGCAGAAAGTTTTTAAGTCCTTTGTACAAAGCGCTGGCGGAAACAGATGCCGGAAAAAGTTTTGCACTGGAAGTCTACCAAAGGGCTCGGCCCAACTACCATTTTGTATCCGTAAGTAGCATTGATGGGATACTTGGTTTTGATGATGAGTGAGCATGATGAATTCTCATTTCTCACTAAACCTATCATAATGAGATACTTACCCAAATTCTTGTTATCCACCTGAGCTTTCCTTTCACTTTCTAACATTCTGATAAGCAGCAAGTTGTGATATTGCAATGTTAGAATTTCCCGCCGGGGTAATAAGATTGGTACATTTCTTGAAGCGATTGGATTTATTTAAGCTCAATCTTTAGGTGATGTTGAGATTTTTCGAAATACTGCTCTTTTCAGGAATGTTTTTACTCAGCTCCTGTGGTCACAGGGACCTCTCTGAAAAAACGGTAGACGCTGCTCCTGATATCAGCGAATTGGCGGTATGGAATGAGCCCGAAATTGATCCACAGGAGGCTCAGCCCAGCATTTGGGACATTACCAAACGGCATAACTCCTTCAGTACTTTTTCTCTGTTGATTGAAGTAGCCGGTTTGGATGAAACCTTGGAATCATCACGACAGATCACGGTACTGGCTCCTACCGAAGAGGCATTCAGGTCACTGGGAGAGGGTTCTTTAATAGAACTATTGAAAGAAGATAACCGCTGGATTTTGGAGGAACTACTATTAAGTCATGTTATCCCGGATGTACATCTTTCCGATGATTTACGCGATGGGGAAACCAGGCCAACTTTAAGCGGCCGGCGACTGGTTATATCCAGGGATGCCGGTTTAAAACTAAGCAATGCCACCGTTACCACATCAGACATAGCAGCCAGTAATGGCATTGTGCATGTGGTTGATCAGGTAATCCTTCCGGAATAACCCCGGTGGAGACGCCAAATGGCGCCCCCACATAGGGTCTACAAATTAGTAGATAATTGAATTAGTACATGTAGTGATTCTCACCGATCATGGCATTGGCCACGTTGCGGCGTGCTTCTTTCAAATTGAACGGTTCAGCCTTTGTATATCGCTTCAGTCCCAGCAACATCATCCTGAGCTCATCACCTTCGGCAAAGGCATAAATAGCCTGCTTCCCGGCCAGGTACACCTGGTCCAGCGCAAAGTATAGATAAATTCTGCTTAGGTCGATTTGGTTTTTGCACTGCTCCTGTCCGCGGGTAACAACTAACTTTTCAGTGCGCAAAACTGAGGACTCGGCAGCATAGATCTGAATAAGCATATCGGCCAGATGCATAAGAATTTCCTGCTCCTCGCTCAATTTCATCATAAACTTTTGTACTGCCGCACCTGCGATCATCAGCGCAGCTTTTTTCATATTGGACAGCACTTTCTTTTCCTGGTAGAAAAACGTATCATCAGTTTCATTACCGAAGTCGGGTATGGCCATCAGATCACTGGCCACCTGCTGTGCCGGGCCCATCAGATCAAGTTCACCCTTCATTCCCCTCTTCAACATCATATCCAGCACCAGCATACGGTTGATCTCGTTGGTTCCCTCAAAAATCCTGTTGATACGGGCATCCCTGTAAGCGCGATCCATTGGGGCTTCGGTGGAATAACCCATTCCCCCATAGATCTGAACCCCCTCATCTACCACGAAATCTAGGGTTTCAGAACCGTGTACTTTAAGAATGGCACATTCAATGGCAAACTGCTCTACGGATTTCAGCCTGGCCTGAGCCGGCTCTTCCCCACCGGCTACCAAAGCGTCATAGGCGTCGTCAATATTCTGACCTGCCCGGTAATGGGCTGCCTCGCTGGCGTAGGTATGGGCGGCGCATTCTGCCAGCTTGTGCTTGATGGCGCCGTAGTTTGAAATGGATTTTCCAAACTGTTTACGTTCATTTGAGTACTTTACCGACCGGTCGAGAATGGCCTTGCAGGCGCCCACGGCAGCCACACCCAGTTTAATGCGGCCAATATTCAAAATGTTAACGGCGATTTGACAGCATATTCTCTACCGGCACTTTGCAATCGTTGAAGAAGATTTGTCGGGTGGAGGACCCCTTTATGCCCATTTTGCGTTCTTCCTCGTTCATGGTAATGCCTCCGAAATCTTTCTCTATGATAAAAGCTGTAAGGTATTTATCATCTTCAATGCGGGCAAAGACCGTAAGAACATCGGCAAACCCCCCATTGGTGATCCACATTTTTTGTCCGTTGATCAGGTAGTGTTTTCCGTCTTCGGTTAATTCCGCCCTGGTTTTGGCCGCATTGGCGTCGGAACCGGAATCAGGCTCGGTGAGGCAGTAAGCGGCTTTCCATTCCCCGGTGGCCAGCCTGGGTAAGTATTTCTGTTTTTGCGCTTCGGTACCGTAGTACAAAATGGGCAGGGTACCTATACCGGTATGCGCTGACATGGCCACGGCAAAGGAATGTCCGGCGCCCAATACTTCTGCAATCAGCATACTGGTGTTAAAGTTCATGCCGAAACCACCATATCGCTCCGGTACTGAAGTTCCCAGCAACCCTAACTCCCCGGCCTTGTCCATCAACGAAGGCATTAATTCGGGATGTTTCATGCTGTCAATTTCATCCAGCCGGGTATATATCTCCTGATCGAGAAAATCCTGACAAGACTGCTTGATCATTAACTGCTCTTCGGAGAACTCCTCCGGGATAAAAATATCTGAAGCCTGCGTGTCCTTGATAAGGAACTCACCTCCTTTAATCACTTTTTGTTCTACCGACGTACTCATAACCTAAAAATCTAATTCACTAATTCACCAACTCACTAATGCAGCAATTCATAAACCCCCGCCACGCCCTGACCACCACCCACACAGGCGGTAACCATTCCGTATTTCTGACCCCTGCGGCGCATCTCATTAAAAAGTTGAATGGAAAGTTTGGCCCCACTACAACCCAATGGGTGACCTAAAGCAATGGCCCCGCCATTTACATTGACCTTCTCAGGATCCAGGTCGAGCTTTCTTATTACCGCCAGTGACTGAGCAGCAAAAGCTTCGTTGAGCTCGATCTGATCAATGTCCTGTGCTTTTAGTCCCGCCTTTTCCAAAGCTTTGGGAACCGCTGCTACCGGGCCGATACCCATAATCCTGGGGTTTACTCCCGCTGCCACATAGCTGACCAGTCTGGCCACCGGTTCCAGGTTTAATTCCTTTACCTTTTTTTCGGACATTACCATCACAAAAGCCGCGCCGTCGGAGGTTTGTGAACTATTCCCGGCAGTCACCGTTCCTCCCTGGGCGAATACCGGTTTCAGTTTGGCCAGGGCTTCCAAACTGGTATCAGGTCTGGGACCTTCATCGGTATCAACGGTAAACTTCCTGACTTGCTTCTTACTATTTTCATCAAGGTATACCTCTTCTACCGCTATGGGCACTATTTCTTCTTTGAACTTACCCTGTTCAATAGCAGCGATGGCCTTCTTATGAGAGTTATAGGCAAATTGGTCCATATCCTGGCGCGAAACCTTGAAGTCCTTGGCCACTTCTTCTGCGGTCAGGCCCATACTGGTATAATATTCCGGGTGTTCACTGGCTATTTTATAGTTCAACGCGGTTTTCCAACCCATAACAGGTACCAGTGACATGGATTCGGTACCACCGGCAATAATACAATCAGCCATACCGGCATGGATCCGGGCGCTGGCTATATTTATGGCTTCTATCCCCGAACCGCAATATCGATTGATGATCATACCGGGTACTTCAACAGGCAGTGACAACAAGGAAATAATACGTCCCATTTGCATACCCTGCTCTGCTTCCGGCACTGCATTGCCCACGATCAGATCGTCGATACTGCCGGGCTCCAATCCCGGTATGGAAGCTACCAGATGTTTAATCACGTCAGCCGCAAGATCATCGGGCCGGGTAAATCTGAACCCCCCCCTCTTGGCCTTGCCGACTGCGGTGCGATATCCTGCTACTATATAGGCATTCATTTCACTTAATTTCTTAATGGTTTTCCAGTGGTGAGAATACTCTGGATGCGTTCCAGGGTTTTCTTCTCTCCCATCAATGATAAAAATGCTTCTCGTTCCAGATCAAGCAGATACTGTTCAGAGACTTCGGTGGGATAACTTAAATCCCCACCGCACATGATATAGGCCAGTTTACTGGCAATTTTGGCATCATGATCCGATATATAACCACCCATTTTCATGCCATTTATTCCCGCGAGAAACAGCGCCATGCCACCTCTGCCCTGAACCTTAATATCAGATCTTGGGGTTGGTTTGGTATATCCGGCCTCAGCCAGGGCGATTACCGTTCTTTTAGCATCTGCCAGTTGACGGTCTTTGTTAATAGAGATCAGGTCCTGCGGACGCAGTATCTCCATATCCATAGCCTCCTCTGCGGAAGTGGCTACCTTGGCAGTGGCAATGTTCATGAAGGTGTTTTGTAATGCGTTGTACTCCACATCACCGGATTGCATGCGATCGCTAACCCGCATGGTCAATTCCTTGGTTCCGCCACCTCCGGGGATTACTCCGGCTCCCACTTCCACCAGCCCTATATAGGTTTCAGCTGCTGCCTGCACCACATCTGCATGCATGGTTAGTTCACAGCCGCCTCCCAGGGTAAGGCCGTGCGGCGCCACTACTACCGGAATATTGGAAAACCTGGCCCTGGCTACCGTATTTTGAAACTGCCGGATCATAAGGTCAATTTCCTCGTATTCCTGTTCAATCGCATACATAAACAGCAAACCAAGATTGGCACCTGCTGAGAAATTCGCTCCCTGGTTGCCAATAACCAGCCCCCTGAACTCCTTTTCCGCCAGGGAAATTGCCTGATTAATACCTTCCACCACCCCGGCGCCCATGGTGTTCATCTTGGAATGAAACTCCACGTTTAATACACCGTCTCCCAGGTCGAATATGGAGCTTTCCTTATTTCCCCATACCACACTGCCAGCTCTCATATAGTCCAGGACAATTAGATCGTCCGTACCGGGTTTTGCCACATGAGATTTACTGGCCAGGTCATAATATTTAACCTGTCCGTTTGTCACCTGGTAGAAACTCTCATGCCCTGCATCCAGCATATCATATACCCACTGGCTGGGCTTATATCCCATTTCTTCCATTTCCGGAAGCACGGATTTTATTCCCACCTGGTCCCAGGTTTCAAAGGCACCGACCTCCCAGCCAAATCCCGCACAAATGGCATCGTCGATCCGGTAAAGTTCATCCGCTATTTCCGGGATTCTATGGGAAACGTATTGGAATAAACCAAAGAAGCTGTGTCGGTAAAATGCCCCGGCCTTGTCCTCTCCTGCTAAAAGTACCCTAAAACGGTCTTTGACATTTTCAATATTTTTGGTACCCTCCAGCGTTTTGAATCTGGCCTTAGCGCGGGGTTTATATTCCATGGAGCCAGGATCCAGCGTGAGGATAATGGTTTTTCCATTTTCATCTTTGGTTTTTTTGTAAAAACCCTGCCGGGTTTTATCGCCCAGCCAATTCTTTTCTTCCAGTTTCTGTACCAGTTCGGGCAGCTTAAATACCTCGCGTGATTCATCGTGCTCAAGGCTTTTATGCAGGTTATTTGAAACCTTGATCATGGTATCCAGACCTACTACATCTGAGGTTCGAAAAGTGGCGGATTTCGGTCTTCCAATCACCGGTCCGGTGAGTTTGTCCACTTCGTCAATGGTCAGGTCCAGTTCTTCCATGGTTTTTATCACCTTCATGATCCCGTAAATACCTACCCGGTTGGCAATAAATGCCGGGGTATCCTTGCAAAGCACGGTAGTTTTACCCAGGTACTTCTCCCCGTAGTCCATGAAAAAATCCACAACTTCCGGTTTGGTTTTTTCTGTGGGTATTATTTCCAATAGTTTGAGGTACCGCGGTGGATTGAAAAAGTGCGTTCCACAAAAATGCTGCTGGAAATCATCGCTGCGACCTTCCAGCATCAAATGAATAGGTATACCAGAAGTGTTACTGGTGATCAGCGTGCCCGCTTTGCGGTATTCCTCTACCTGGTCAAAAACCTTTTGCTTGATTTCCAGATTCTCTACCACCACTTCGATGATCCAGTCACAGTCGGCTACCCTTTTCATGTCATCATCAAAATTTCCCAGTGTCACCAGGTCAGCGTTGTCCTGATGATACAGTGGGGCCGGCTTTGACCTAACCGCAGTGTTAAATGATTCGGTAACGATCCGGTTGCGGACCCGGGGGTCTTCCCGGGTAAGCCCCTTCGCCTGCTCCTGGTCATTGAGTTCCCCGGGGACGATATCCAACAGCAATACCTGTACCCCTACATTGGCCAGGTGACAGGCAATGCGAGACCCCATGATCCCCGAGCCCAATACGGCTGCTTTATTGATGGTACGTTTCATATCGCTGGTTGGACTTTGTAATCTCACTGAGATTGTTTTCTTCAACAATTTGGTTGATCTGTTGAATTACTTTAAAGAATATTTTGAGCTGCTTGGCAGGTATCTTTTGATACACATACTGGTTAAAGGCCATTACTGTTTCAAATGCAATATCTTTTTTTTGCTGTCCCTGACGGGTAAGGAAAATTCTCACCATTCGCTTGTCTATGGGGTCGGACTTTCGATAGATCAATCCTTTCTCTTCCATACTCTTCAACATCCTTACCAGGCTGCGAGATTCCAACCCGATCAGCGGGGCGATTTTGGTGGCGGGCGTTCCCTCAGTGGAATTGATATTTAATAGTACAAAACCGATGGAGGTGGTAATGTCATTTTTCAGTGCCTCCTGGTTATACATCCGGTTAATGGCATGCCAGGCAGTTTTTATGTTGTAATCGACTGTTTCTTCTCTTTTCATCCGGTGGTTTGCATTGTCTAAATATACGAAAATATTTATTATGCATGCATACTAAAGATCTAAAATATTGGCACCTCAGGGATCAGATTAAATTCTTATATTGGCAGGCATGGAGCAGGATAATAATAAACCAAACCGGGTCAAGATATTAGGCTTTATCGGTGGACCGGTGTGCTTTTTTATCATGCTTTTTTCTCCCAATCCGCTGCCATTGGAGTTACAGGCCTGGCAGGTAATCGCCGTGGCCAGCTGGATGATTATCTGGTGGGTAACGGAAGCGGTGCCCATATTTGCTACCGCACTCATTCCCATGACATTATTGCCCATTTTGGGTATTTTCACCATCGGAGAGTCAACCGCTCCTTATGCCAATCCCATTATTTTCCTGTTTATGGGTGGCTTTCTCATTGCCCTGGCCATGGAAAAGTGGGATTTGCACAAACGCATAGCGCTTACGCTGATCACCCTTACCGGCACCAAGGCAAACGGGATTATTTTGGGATTTATGCTGGCCACATTCATTCTTAGCATGTGGATAAGTAATACTGCCACCGCGGTTATGATGTTGCCTATCGCCACCTCAGTCATATCCCTGTTGATCCATGAACTGGGTCTGGATAAGCGTGACCAGAAATTCAGACGGTTTGCACTTAGTCTGTTGCTGGGCATTGCCTATGCTGCCAATATCGGTGGGGCTTCTACCATTATAGGGACCCCTCCCAATGTGGTTATGGTAGGTTACCTGAAGGAGTTTTATGATTACGATCTGGCTTTTAGTAGTTGGCTGCTAATCGGGTTGCCCATATGTTTGATCATCCTGTTGTTAACGTACTTTATGCTGGTCCATTGGTTTTATCCCAACCAATTGGGACACCTGGAAGGATCAGAGGAGATCATACGCAGGGAGCTTAAGGCAATGGGGCCCATCTCAAAGCCAGAAAAAAGGGTATTGATTATTTTCATTGCCACTGCTGTGGGCTGGATCATGTTACAACCAATCAACCAGTGGCTGGGGGCCTCTGTGTTGAACAACACTATTGTCGGTATGGCCGGTGGTACCCTGATGTTTTTCTTTCCCCTGGACCTGAAGAAAGGAAAGTTTCTGCTGGATTGGAAATACACCGAACGCTTGCCATATGGTATTCTTTTGTTATTTGGAGGGGGACTGTGTCTGGCCAAAGCCATGGAGATCACCGGTATAATAGAACTGGTGGGAAACTACATATCGGAGAAAGGACCATATCCATTCTGGATATTGGTATTGCTGCTCACTGCAGTAATGCTGTACATGACGGAAATAATGAGTAACGTGGCGCTGGTCACCATATTTTTACCGGTGGTAATAGGTATTGCCCAGGGATTGAATATCCCGGGTTTATTGCTGGTAGCGCCCGTGACCATTGCCGCCAGCTGCGCTTTTATGATGCCCATTAGCACCCCACCCAATGCCATTGTGTTTGCCAGTGGGCATATCCGGATTAAAGATATGGTACGAGCGGGTTTCTGGCTCAACCTCATCAGTATTACCGTGATGGTACTGTTTGCGGTGTTGGTGTTGCAATACGTGATCTAGTGCAGATCAATCATTCGTGCCAACTCTCCAATCTACCGTTCCTAAAAAAAAGGTACCTGCCATCCGGGTAGCTCCATTTTTCAGTGCTGCCGTTCGACAAGTGGGTCTTTTGAACTCGATCGGGGACTCCCCAACTGTCCCGGGCCATTTCGTACGATATGGTAGACCATACGTTCCCCTCGGCAATCATGCGGCCTTTGTTCTTGCCATATTTTGAGATCATGGCATTACGTCTTTGCTCCGGATCGACCTGACTTAATTGAGAATCTATTTCCACCAGGCGATACTCCAGGGAATCAATAATCTTTTGGATCTGCTCCTTTTCCTGGGTTAGCCCGGCAATTTGAGTGCTTTGGGCGCTCAGACATACCGGAAACAAAAGGAAAGCTACAATTGCCAAACGCATAATCTAAAGATGAACTGCAGTTATAAATTCTTATCAACCTTTTTCACGTACTTGGGTAGTTTTTTCTGAAGGTCATCCAGCAACTCCTCAGTGGCATTGGCGCACATGGGCATAAGTTTATCATAATTATACACCGGCACCCCTGAAACCAGGGCCACACCCTTCTTTGAAACCGCAAAGTCATCCAGTTTGAAAACCTTTTTAGCCTCACTGTTGTAAAGATCCATGTTGATATAGGATCGGATACCGGCATTGCCCAAACCGCCAAAAGCCACTTTGGGCTCCCATGCATAGGAAAGCGAGACAAACATCACTCCATCAATGCCCATATCCTCCAGAATTTTCAGCATATGAGATTCCGTACGCCAGGACCTCAACAGATTCCCTCCTGTAAGCAATACATTATAGCCATCGATAGCGATGAAACGATCGTTGATGGCCTCATTCAGTAAATCCACGGAATCCTGGTCTTCCACTCCGTCCAGCCCTTTGTAGGCCTGGTACATGGGATGGTTCAATATTTCTTTTTCCGGAACTACCTCAAAAGGGAACTCCTTAACGTATTTCTTCATGAAAGTCTCGTGAAACTCCTCCAGAATAGGACGAAGATCGAACCGGGGATCATCCTCCATGGTTTTTTCATTGGCCGATTGCCGCGCTTCCATGGCGATTTTATCGGAGCCTATGTATTTATCTACATAGAAGGTTACCACTGCCACTCTTTTTTTCTGTGCGTATGATACCGTTGACATCAGGGCCAGCAGCAGCGAAAAGTAAAATATCTTTTTCATAAGACCTGTTTATTAGGTGGTTATGAAAGCAATATCTCAGGATTGCGCTGGTTTTACCAGTCAATAGTTACGGGAGAGGAACCCATGTAATAAATGAAGCAAAATGGCAGTCCGCATCAGTTGGCAGTTGGCAGTATACAGTCCGCAGTTGGTTTAGTTGGCAGTCGGCTCAGTTTGCAGTCCCGCAGTTGGCGGATGCAGTCCGCTGTCGGGTTTGAGTTTGGAGTTTTTGCGGCTACTGTATTGAAAAAACCGCCCGTACCTCGGCTTTCAGCTTTATGGTGTTAAATTCCAGGTCCGACTGGTACCCTGAGTCTGCTGCCATTTCCATTGCCTGTGCCCGGTACATAATAGGCTGGGCCTGATGTGGATTTAACTCGGAAACTTCGATTACAGGTCCCAGTTCTTCATCAATGCCCTCCAGCAAATACCCCGCTTTTTGCTTGGCATTTTTTAAGGCTTGTAGTTTTAGCTCCTGCTGAAGTTTTTGAAGATCGGTATGTGAATAACTGGCTATACTGACGTTGTTAATACCCCGCTCATCCAGTCTTTCCAGCAATTCATTCATTTTTTTCAGGTCAGCAACTTTCAGCTTGAAACTCTTGGTGGCCAGAAACTCTTCGGACCGTTGTTTTTTCCAGTTCCAGTTATAACCATAAATACTCTCCACCGTCAAATCCTGTTTTGAAAGGTCTTCTGCGTCCACCGCTTTTACCAGTTGCGATTCCAGTTTATTGATAGACACCTTTTTTCTGCCGTCCAAATATTCTTTCAGCACAATCCTGACATAAATCTCATTGGGGGTAACCTCCATTTCCGCTTCACCGTTGACTTCAATTTTTTTTGTTGGTGTTGATGATTGCGCCAGGGTTAGCAAAGGCATTAACCCTACCAGTATGCCCATTAGAAGCTTTTGCATGTTCATAGTATTAAGTTGTTTAAGCAGTAATGGCTGATCAATAATCAGGCCAGAACCGATGCAAATCCAGGTTTACATATTCCAAATTCAGAGCAAGCACCAGCTTCATCCACTTATTCTCTATACCTTACTCCTTACTCCTTACTCCTTACTCCCATTCCTTCGTCCTTGGCCCCTCACTTCCCTAAAATCCTGGGCAGAAAAATCATCGCCCCAATAATCAATGCAGCAATTGCCGCTACCAGTACTGCTCCGGCTGCCAGATCTTTGATCATCTTTACCTGGGGATGATGTTCCCGGCTGTACAAGTCAGCCAGTTTTTCAATACCGGTATTAACCAGTTCCATGGCAAGCACCACCCCGATAACCAGAATGAGGATCATCCACTCGATCCAGCTGATCTTTAGCACCAGAGCCAGTACCACTGCCAAAACAGCTGCCCCCAAATGCACCCGGAAATTGAACTCTTCTCGGATCGCAGTGGCAATCCCTGCAAGGGCGTATGAGAAGCTTTTAAAGAATTTGCTGGTAGACATGAGTTCGAAGTTTAAAGGAATAAGTCGATGAACGACTGCCTAATTCAAAGCTTTCGAGTGGTTAGTATTTAGAAGAGAATTACTCCGGTTCCCGAAATATTATCATTATATCCTCTGGAGACAGCGATTGCTGGTAGATTCGAAGGTCATCAATGACACCTTCAAAATTTCCTGAATAAAGAGTAGTATACTGATGAAATGCACCGATTACTGCTTCTGCTGTGGATCCTCCAGTGTAAATCGGAAAAGAAAACTCCATGGAGGCCACACTGGTCCCATCCTTGAACATTTCAATTGCACCTTCCCTATATACCCATACAACATTGTGCCAATCAGTGTCTGCAATAGCAGATTCCGACCTCTCAAGATTGGTACCGCCATTTTCATAGATACTGAATGAAAGATTATTAGTTGTTCGATAAAGAAATGAATACACACGATTATCAGCACTAGCGATGTATTTGCTAAAAATCGATAAAGGGTCATTACCGCTTTCTTTTGCTGGTTTTACCCAAAATGATACAGAAAAATTATCGTAATTACCAAGAGCAAAAACATTAGATGTCCCAAGTGTTATGTAATCATTCACTCCATCAAAATCATATGCCTCGTTTGCGACCCCGTTTCGGTCCTCAACCAGTGTTGCACCTGCAACCAACCCGTGGTTTTGTCCCGAACTCTCATCATTTGCATTACCCTTGAACGGGTAATGAGCAATCAAGTCAACATCTGTTATTTTTTGATCAGTTAAATTTATTGTAACTGTTGCCTGAGCACTTCCTGATACCTGGAAATCATCTAATACCTGAATCTCCAATGCGAAACTGGTGTTTTGCTCATAATCAACAGCTTCCATGTTTGCTACTCGAAGCTCTCCTGCGTTGGTGATCTCAAAGGTATTGTTTGTATTCCCGGATATAATACTGAATGTAAGTGTTTGATCAGTGTCAACATCACTGGCCATTACAGTTCCCACAGCGGTACCCTCCGGACTGTTTTCATTCAACGCAAATGACTGGTCAACAATGGTCGGGTTACTGTTCTCGAAATCATCTTCACAAGACATGGCTATCACCGCGATGTATAGAAGTGTAGTGAATATTATATTTCTCAACATTTTCGAGGGTGGAATTTTTAAGTGAAGGTACTCCATCAAATCTAATCTAGCAAGTCTCTGAATATTATCGAAACCTACAATACAAGTATGCAAAGACCTGTTAATAAGTTATTTACTCACTTCCACATATAACGACCGATAATCCTCATTTGCTTCAGATGGATAAGTTCCTTCAAAATCAAATTGTTTGGTTGAACTCTGTCGAAATCCCATCTTTCTAATATTATCCCTATTAAACCCAGCACGAACAAGGTCCCTGCAAAGGGTTTCAAAGTCCCAGGCATTTTGATGGGCCAGCGCATTCTTACCCAATAATTCGGGCTGCCCGCTTCGGGAAATGAAATCGTCCCTCATGCATTCAAAAAGGGTGTAATCAATACCATACATGGTCTTCAACCTTTCTTTCCTTCGTTTAAACAACGGGAAATCCTCATTTCTTGAAACATATTCTTTTACACTTTTTTCAGCATCTGGCGCCACCATCCGAAAGATCCCACCTGGCTCCAACACCCGGTAGATCTCCTTAAAGACCAACGGGGTCTTAAACAGACTGATATGTTCAAAAACATGTGAACCATAAACGCATTGACAACTGTTATCTTCCAGCGGTAAAAACTCGAATTCCTGAAAATTGACCACGATATCTCCCCAGTCGGGCTCAACGTCCACACTAAGCCATGAGGAATCAGGTTTGATCCAGTTGGGCCCGGGGCCAAAATGAAGTTTGATGGAACCGGCAACCGGTTGACCGCTAGTGGGTGGGGGCGCAGGTCTTTTTTTTACCTTCTTAACCCTGATATCAACCTGGTACCCCAGTAACCTGATGCTTTTCATATGTTTTCAATTATAACAAAGACGAATTTAGCTATTTTCACGCATTGCTGCAGCAGCCCGGTGGTGAAGCATTAATTACCCGGATACTTTTCTAATACTATCAAATAGCTCAACTTTAAAGCTGATAATCTATTTTTTATGATTTCCGAACGTTACCGCAATGATGGCAGAGCCACGCTTGAGCTAAATCAGCTGCAAATTCGGATAAAGCAACAAATAGAAACCAAGATTGACACCGGACACTATCGATTTGAGCAGGCCAATTGCCCGGTTTGTACCGGCAGCAACTTCCAAACGCTGGCCGAAAAGGATCGCTATGGATTGGCCTGTCAAAACGTAGTTTGCTGTTCTTGTGGGCTGGTGATGATCAATCCCCGGCTTTCAGATTCTTCCTACAACGAGTTCTACGACCAGGAATATCGTCCGTTATACACCGGTAAAAATGCCAACGCTGCAAATTTTTTTCAGGGACAGCTAAAACGGGGTCAGCGGCTGTACCAATTCCTTCAACAAAGAGATCTACTGCCATCGAAAAAACAACCTTTTGTATTTGAGGTTGGTTGTGGGGCAGGGGGCATACTGTCTTATTTTGCAAAGCAGGGATTCCGGGTCAAAGGAATTGACCTGGGGGCCGAATATTTAACCTACGGGGTGGAACAACATGGTCTGGACCTTCAGGTAGGTACCATACACGATATTGAACTGGACACTGTTCCCGACCTGGTAATCTATTCACATGTGATTGAGCATATCCCGGACCCCAACCTGGAATTGCTCCGTCTGACTGCTATTGTGGGTCCCGAGAGCCTGGTTTATGTTGAAGTGCCGGGAATTAAGAACCTGTCTCTGGGCTACCGCAAAGATCCGTTGAGGTATTTTCAAAATGCCCACACCTATAGCTTTAGCTTGACCAGCTTAAACAATCTGTTTGCCAACAACGGTTTTCATCAATTGACCGGCAACGAATTTGTCAAGGCCGTATTCCGGAAGCAGTCCGGTGGGAATAATGAAATTGTGAACGACTATCAGCCGGTAACCACCTACCTACAGAAAATGGAAAGAGCGCGGAAATATTATAAAGTTTCAATGGCGCGTTTCCAGATCATAGGCAGGGCGGCTATGGACCGTATAACAAGTATTATCAAAAGGTAAATGCATGGACCAGCTTAAGTGGCTAATTCTAAATTCAAAAATTTATAAGGGAATAAAAGGGGTTCTACTTGGTCTCCGCGGCAATAGGAAGCTAGCATTGTCCCCGGAATGTTTACTGCTATCACAGCATGTCGATGGCGTATTCAACCGATACGATGTTATTGTCCGGTTAATGGCTATAGAGGAGCTGCAGGGTGTGGCTTCGGGAGGGCTGGCGCTCTATCATAAAATGCAAAGATCACGCAATGAGTACCATGATGCTGCGGGCCAAAGGATAAAACAGGAAGATCGATATCAGAATAAACAGGGATCGTTGGAGTCGTTGGTTGAAAGTCTTAAACAAAACGGATTTGATCATCAATTCCCAATCTCCGTTACTCCGGACCTGAAGCTGGTGGATGGCTCTCATCGACTGGCCGGAGCGTTATATTTGCAAATAAATGAGATCACCGTTAAAAAGTCTGCCGCCAGAGAAGTTGATTTCGGATTGAGTTGGTTCTCAAGATATTTTGAACAGGCTGAAATTGATCTGATCCGGAACAGGTACCACCGGTTAAGAGAAGGCATAGCCATTGAGAAAGTGCTGAATGAAATTCTACAACGGGAAAAGCAGGTATTCGGTCGTGGTGGGTTTTACCAGAGTTTTGAACGTTTGGGTATCCATGGACAAAGGCCCACTTCAGAACGGTATAAGATCTATAAATTGGATGAACATTTGTCAGCGGACCAAAATGTTCTGGATATCGGCTGTAATTGCGGATTTTTCACTTTGATGATTGCTGAAAAAGCCAGAGGTGCTGTAGGAATAGAAATAAACCAGGCCCTGGTAGACATCGCACAGGTGATGCAGGTACACCTGAACAGGTCAAATGTAAGTTTCAGATGCGGCAATTTTAACAAGATGGAATTTGAGGAGAAGTTTGACTTTATATGCTCTTTTGCCGTTCACCATTGGCTGGGTGTAGATATGCATAAGTACGGAATCCAATTGCATGAATTATTGAATCCAGGAGGTAAAGTTTTACTAGAGAGCCAGAATATCAACGATCAGGATTCCGATTGGGAGGAAAAATTGGAAAAGTTCAAGGCCGCTGGTTTTGTTGAGGTTGATTCCGGTTACTTGAAGGACGACGGTGTTATTGAAAGGCGGTTTGGGATTTTGCAGAAGGATACAGTCAAATAAATCATATTTTTCATATCTTAGGAGGTTACTGGATTCCGTTATTGGGTGGACAATAACCGTATCGATCAAATCAGCTCTAAATTTTCAATAGTTACTACGGTTTCCTTTTGTACATTTCCAAAAGACTTTATGGACCTTTAAAAGGTGAGCAGAGGTATCTGGCACGCACAATCCCGTTACTTGTCAGAGCGTGCGTTCTATTGTTTTTAATCTGTACAATGGCAGCTTCCTTCAACACCTTCGCTCAAGTAAATCTAACTAGCGGGCTTGTTGCCCACTATCCATTTGATGGGGATGCAAATGATCAGGTTGGAAACAATCATGGGACCATCTTCGGACCCACATTTATCCAGGACCGGGATGGTTTAGCAAATAGAGCCTTGTTTTTTGATGGCAATGACTATGTAACAGTTCCCAGTAATGCGAACATTAACTTTGGTTTTAATGATTTTTCAATCTCGTTTTGGGTAAGAACTAGTTATACTCAAAAGCAAATGATTCTTCAAAAGGGAGGTGATTTTGGTCCTGCTGTACCTCAGTACTGGATTAGAGATAATGACAATACTCCGAATTTATTGCGACACCTCACCGGAGATGGTAATCCTCCATCACCAAACGTTGCCGAATCCTCGCTTGGCATTCATGATGGCAATTGGCATCATATAGCAACCGCCCGCCAGGGAGCTCTGCTTAGAATGTATTTTGATGGTTGTTTGGTGGCTACTGATAATACCGACCCACGTAATATTAACAATAATGTGCAACTTATAATCGGTGCACAAAATGCCTGGGGTTCACATGGTATCGAAAATTTCTTTCATGGCTCCCTGGATGATCTCAGGTTCTATGATCGGGTGCTTAACGAAGAAGAGATATTGACCCTTGCAGAAAACAAAAGTTTAACGTCAATCGATGCGGGCGATGACCATGACACCTGTCAGGAGGAAGCAATACTGGATGCTGAAGTACCCACCGTGGGTAGCGGTATTTGGAATGTGATAGCTGGATCCGCAATTATTGACAATATCAACGACCCCAAGTCGATGGTGCGGCAGCTTACAGTGGGGGCGAATGTTTTCGAGTGGACATTGAGCAATGGTTGTGAAACTATGAAAGACACTATTACCATACAGAAACTGCCAGGGTTGGAAATACCAGATGCTGGAAATGATCAAATACTTTGTAATACAACGCAGACTTATCTGGAAGCTCAGGGTGTAAACCAGGTAATTGGAAACTGGGCTACAATAGTGGGATCGGCACAATTTACTGACATAAATGACCCTAATACCCTGGTTTTTGGACTTTCCAAGGGAGACAATTTATTTGAATGGACAGTTTCTAACAGCTGTACTTCAGAATCAGATCAGGTATTGATAACAGTCCTGGATACAGAAATTACTAGCGGTTTGTCCGATGGTCTAATCTGTAGAGGAGAAACCATTATTTTGGAACCAGGCCTACCCGGAGCTACTTATCGATGGAGTAATGGGTCAACCACACCAAGTATTGTAGTGGACAAAGCAGGAACTTACTGGGTGGATATTCTGGCAAATGGTTGTACCACCAGGGATTCAGTGGTAATTGACTATTGGGATCAGAATCATTGTGCCCCGCAATCGCTGGTGTTTCACAATGCCATTAACCCTAAAAGCGACATTCCGGAAAATCGCTCGTTTTATTTGCACAATCCAAGTTCCACCAGGTCATTGGAAATAAGCATCTTTAATCGATGGGGTGAGCTCATCTTTCACTCGACTGATAAAAATTTTAAATGGTCAGGTGATTATAGAGGAAAACTCTCACCAACAGGTGTTTATGCATATAAAGTGAAGTACAGTCCTGTTACAGAGGATCGCTTACAGACACTTCATGGCATTATCTATCTTATTTACTAAACTCTGTTGGCTAGCGGTTTTCTTTAAAAATTTTCACAATTTCCTCCTTTATGGCTCCCACATCATTGGTGAAATTGGACAGCAAGATTACGGTAATTTTATTTTCTATGTCCCGGTACAGGTAGGTCCTGAATCCAACCAGACTGCCGGAATGTTCAACAATTTGTGGATTGTCCTTATCCAGCACCCAGCCAAATCCATAATAGGAGGGGGCACCATTTTTTAGCTTGGCCGGGCTAAAGGCTCTTTTCAAAGTGCGCTTCTTTACCAGCGTGTTTTTATCCAGTGCCTGGTCCCACAAATAAAGGTCATCTACTTGTGAGTAAATACCACCGGCCCCCGTGGTAAATGCCTGGTAGTCATTAATTTCACCATATTGGGTATGCCCTACAGCTTTCAATGACAGCTCCGGATGAGTACCATCTATAACCTCGGAGTTTGCCATTCCCAGAGGCTCAAAAACCCTGTGCTTAACGAATTGCCGGAACTTTTGCCCGGAGACCTGTTCAATTACCAGCGAGAGCAGTACATAACCAGTATTACTATAGGCATAGCGTGACCCAGGTGGAAATTCCAGACTGTCGAGGTTGACTGCCACCTCAAGTACCATTTCGTTGGTCATACCATCTACGTACTTGCCCATTGCATAGTAATCGGGCAGCCCCGAGGTATGATTGAGCAGATTCCGAATGGTTATATCGTTGGTTATATCGGGCAGGTCCGGCAAATAGGTATTCACCTTCTCGTCATAAGATAATTTGCCTTCTTCAGCCAGCATCATCACCGCCATTCCGGTGAAGGCTTTGGCCAGTGATCCCAGGTAAAACCGGGTTTGAATTTCAAGTGGCCTGCTGTCATCAGCCATTCCAATGGCTTTTCGAAAAATAACCTGGCCACGCTCTGCTACCAATACCGTTCCATTGAACTTGCCTGACCGGTGTTTTTTAGTGATCAGTGAATCGATATTAGCTGCAGTATCCTGGGCGGTGGCAGTTAATTGCAATAGGCCCGGGAACAATAAAATACAAGCTGTTTTCAGCATGGTTTTAAGTTGAGATAAACCAATTGTTTTATTCATTCAACTGCAAAGGCCAGCAACAGGTTACCGGGCATCTGCCCAAATAAACCATAGCCGCTGTTAAAGAACACCATTCCATTGGCCACCACCGGGCCAGGACCATCTATGGCACCCCCATGCCCTTCAACACCGTTCACAGTTTCAAACGACTGGTTGGTATCAAACTGCCATATAACCTCTCCGGTATTGGCGTCGTAAGCCCGGGCAAAACCATCCAGGCCGCCCGCAAATACCACTCCGTCAATAAGGGTGGGAGCAGCTGAATTGGCGTTGTGGCATCCGGGTATTCCTTCACAAAGCGAGGGATCCGGAGTGTTTTTCCAGGCTACTTCCCCGCTGAGTAAATCAAGGGCATAGACCCCGGGGCTGGAGGGGAATTCGGGGTCATTGCCTACTTCCAGCCAGTCGGAATTGGTGGCATAAACCAGTTTTCCATCCGTGGCCATACCCCAGTGGATGCCTCCCAAAGCACCTCCCCGTCCGATGCGCTTTTGCCAGATAGGTTTTCCGGTACCGGGATCCAGGCAATGCACTACCCCGGACTTTTGACCAACTACCAGTACATCTTTGCCCTCGGCAGTGGTAGTTAACAATGGTGCCATTCCAAAGTCCACATCCGGCCCGGGAGGGTCCGGGCAGTTGGCTCCATCGGGACAGGCACTGATATAAGCATCTTTAGAGGTGGCCTGAAAATTCCATATTAGTGCACCGGTTTTCAGGTCCAGAGCCTGAATAGCATCCGAGTTGTTGGTGGGAGGGTTAGAATTGTTTTCTCCTGTTCCGAGGTAAAGCAGGCCACGCTCCGCGTCAATGGTGGGGCTGCTCCATACCGGCGAGCCGGAAGGCCCAAAAATTTTAACCCCAATCTTATTGACCCCTCTTTCGGTGGCTGCTTCCTCTATCACCCGGTGCCGCCAAACTTCCCTGCCGCTGGTGGCCTCTACTGCTACCACCTGCCCCGAACCCTTACAACATTGGTAGTTTCCCTGTCCCGCCGTTACCACTTCCATGGATGTCAGGGGAACGTACAACAAGCCATCGTGATAGGCCACGGTTCCGGTTACCGCATTATTGGGCTCAGTTTTGACCGATGATTTCCACTTAAGGGAGCCATCGCTGGCATTAAGTGAATAAACGTTGGCGGCAAAGTCTGCAAAATGGACCGCGAAAGCTCCATTCTCATTTTCACTTACCGCCATTCCACCCCGTACATTGGCATCTGCTTCAAATATCCATTTCACACAACCGGTATACATGTCCAGACAATAAACCTCCCCGAATTGACTCCCGAATATCAGGAAATGATCGATCACCGCAGGTTTGGTTCTGGTAACGTTACCCCCGTCAAAGGCAAAGGCCCATTTCATGTTCAGGTTGGGTACATCTTCCGCCTTCAATTGAGATACTTCAAAGGGGATATTTCCGGTACCCCGATTGTTTCCACCCCATCCGGAATACTTCAACTCCGATAATTCCAGGTCTGTTTCAGAACAGTAGTTTACCGCAGGTGATTCTACGACAAATTGTCGATTAGTGAGAAACTCCGCCAAAGCTATTTTTTGAGATCTGTTCAACGCTTCCCCCTGAACCTGCATTTTACCGGTTTCCAGTGAGGCCATAATGCTCCGGGGAGTCATAGACCCCAAATGGATCAATCCCGGTGCCCGGCTTTGGCCGTTATCCATATGGCAACCGGCACAGTAACTGGTGAATATTTGCTGAGCGCTGTCCTGGGAAAGTTTTGATATCCCGCCCTCATTTAAGCGGGTATTGGATTCCTGATTGGTACAGGAAAGGCAGCACAGGAATAATACAACGCCTGCCAGAGTAAGCCACATTTGCTTCATGAAATTTAATGTAAGCGAGGTGATCATAGAATAAAGAATACCTAATATGCAAATTAACCGCTACTCAACTGCGTTTAAAGGCTAATTTTTATAATTTGGATTAAGGTGACTAAAACTATTGAAGTAGTTAAAGAATAATTATGAAAATCTCCAAGAATCCAACGGCTCAATCAGATCGCAGAAAATTTCTAAAGAACCTGGCGCTTTCGGCTACTGCATTTACCATTGTACCCCGACACGCACTGGGAGGACCCGGGTATATTGCCCCCAGTGATAAAGTAACTATCGCGGTGGTAGGGGTTGGCGGCCGTGGTAAACAGAACGCCAGTGAGTTGATGAAATTGAGTGATGTACAGATTACCGCAATAGCGGATCCGGCAGAATACTGGGACCTGGGCCGTTTCTACTATAAGTCACTGGCGGGCCGTGGACCGGTAAAGGACATGATCGAGGAGCATTACCAGGCTATTTCTCCTAACTTCAAACTGGCGGAGTATGACGATTTTCGTGAGATGCTGGAAAAAGAGCAGGCACTGGATGCGGTGCTATGTGCCACTCCTGATCACGCCCATGCTTATGTTTCGCTGGTTGCCATGGATCACGATAAACATGTATACTGTGAGAAGCCACTCACCCATAATATCTGGGAAGCCAGGGAAGTGGGCAGGGTATCCAGGGAAAAAGGTCTGGCTACCCAGATGGGAAACCAACTGCACAGCACTGCCGAACTGAGGCAGGCAGTGGAAGTGCTTAGATCAGGAGTCCTGGGTAAAATAAAGGAGGTCCATGCCTGGGTGGGAGCCAGCCGCTGGACCGACAGTCTGAGGGGATTGCCACAGGGGTCCTCCACCCTTCCGGTGGGTTTTAATTGGGACCTTTGGCTGGGGCCGCGTTCACAGCGTGAGTTCAATGAGGTTTATGCCCCGGTCACCTGGCGTGATTTTTGGGACTTTGGTTGTGGTGCCATGGGCGATTTCGGATGCCATGAACTGGATATTCCAACCTGGGGACTTGATCTGCCCGCTCCGGAAACTGTGGAATTATTCCCTGCCGGTTACAGCGATAAGGACATCGCTCCCCATGGAGAGATAGGCTACTTTCAATTCCCTGCCGTAGGCAAGCAGGGTCCAATTAAGCTAACCTGGTACGCTGGTGGGTTACGGCCTCCACAACCCGAACAATTACCGAAGGACGTAACCCTACCCAATCGGGGCTCTATGTACATCGGTGAAAAGGGAATCATGGTGTACCGGGTACGGAGAGAACCGGAACTGTATCCTTCCAGCCTTAACGATAAATTTGCCAAGCACAAACCGACCCTGGCAGCCACCAATGGACATCATCGCGACTGGGTGGATGCCATTAAAGGAGGTTCAGCGGCCAGCTCGAATTTCGAGTATGCGGTACGGCTTACCGAAATTACCTTGCTGGGAGTTTTGAGTTTGCGACTGGGAGGGAAAAGAATTTACTGGGATGCGGAGAGTATGAAAGCAAAAGGACTCCCGGAAGCAGATCCGTTTATCAACGAACCCATAAGGCAGGGATGGGAGATGATCTAGTGTACGGGATTGATTACCAATTTGTTAAAGATGAACGGGTAACTACCAGCCTCATGAATCGGCGAATTTGTATGCGGATTGCCATTGCCCTGGTAGTTCTCATGTCATTTTCCTGCCAGCCCAATACGGGGGAAGTAAAACAACAGGTATCAAAGTTAAAAATCATCAGTTACAATGTTTGGTATGGCTTTACCAAGGTTCCGGAGAGGAAAGAGGAATGGCTGTCATGGATGAAAGACCAGCAACCTGACGTGGTATCACTTCAGGAATTAAACCATTATAGCCCTCAGATGCTGACCCAGGATGCCAAAGTTTATGGTCACTCCTACAGTGTGCTGCTCAAAGAAGATGGTTTTCCCACGGGAATCACTTCGAAATATCCCATTGAGGATGTGCGGAGAATTACAGAGGATTTTCACCATGGGCTGATGCGGGTGCGTATACAACAGGTCTATTACTATGTTATTCATCTGCATCCGTCTAACTGGGAGACCAGGAAGACTGAAATAGCTTTGATTTTAAAGGATATCAAAACACTGGCTCCAGGGTCAAAGGTGATCCTCGCCGGTGACTTCAATACATTTTCCCCCCTTGATTCCACGTATTATTCGCACGGGCGGCTGAAAACATTTTTTAACGAGCGGGACCTGCAATTCCAGGAAAAAAATCTGAACCGTGGCGCACTTGATTACTCGGTAATTCAGGAGGTAATGGATTTTGGATTTATTGATGCTGAAGGGGATTTGCGGAAATCCAACTACAAATTTACCGGAAGCTTTCCCACCCTGATCGAAAAAGAAGGGGAGCATGGCGACCAAAGAAGGTTGGATTACGTTTTTGTTTCCCAAAACCTTTCAGACGGAGTGACCAGAGCTGAAATCATGGCCACTGAGGCCACCTGGCAGTTATCCGATCATTTGCCGGTTGTCGTGGAGTTGACTATGGAATAGCCCGCGGCCGGCGATTTGGTGAATATTTTAGTAGCCGTAGAAAATCCAAAAGGTACTTTCAGGATCCGATTTATTCATTAACTTATTGACAAACCAATAACACAATGCCTGAGAACAACTATCCCAAACTCCACAATGCCTCCTGGCCGGGTGTGGTGGGAAAAGGCCCGGATTCAGAGCCACCTATTGCCATTGATACCATGATAGCACTTACCGCCAATGCCGAGGTGGACGGAATAAAATTCGATGGATTCGATTTGTTTCTTTTTGATCCGCACATGGATATCGACGCTTCCGATGATGGTATCAAAGAAATGGCTGATAAAGCCATGTCCAATAACCTTGAAATTGGAAGTTTGGTGGCTCCAGTATGGACGCCTACCGGTGGAGGTTCAGCCATGGGCACTAAAGACGAGCGTCAACGATTTATAACCCAGGTACGCAAAGCCTGTCATATCGCTAAAAGATTTCGGGAACTGGGGGTACGCCCCCATGGGGTGGTTCGGATAGACTCTTCAGTGGATCCAGCCAGTTGGGCTGCCGATCCGGTGGCCAACACCAATTTGATTGCGCAGACTTTTCGTGAGGCCTGTGATGTGGCCGCTGATTATGGGGAGTCTCTGGCGGCTGAAGGTGAAATTTGCTGGGGTGGTATGCATGGATGGAAAACCATGCTCAATACCCTGGAAGCCGTGGACAGACCAAATATAGGATTTCAGGCAGATATGGCTCACACCCTGTTGTATCTCCTGGGATACAATAAGTCCGATGAAAGGATCCTGCCTGAAGATTTCCAATGGGAAGACAGGGCCACCTTAACAGCAGGCTTAAAGACGCTTACTGCGGCTTTAAGACCGTGGACCATCGACTTCCATGTGGCCCAAAACGACGGTACGGTTTTCGGATCCGGGTCGCACGATAAAACGGGAAGACATTGCCAGGCCCGGGATCCTAATGGCAAGCTGGATATTGCAGTGGATGCCGGCCACTGGTTGAGGAATGATGACGGCAGCCTTACCAAAGCCTTTAAGCATATCTGCTGGGATGGTTGTATGTTTCCCAACCAGGTTCTGGAGCAGCCTCAAACCTGGAATGATATTTTGGAGGTAATGATAGCAGTTCGACGAAAACACGGATGGTATCAGGATGAAAGATAACAAGACACTGAGAATTGGGTTGATCGGCTACGGACTCATGGGCAGGGCACATGCCAATGCCTATAAAAGAGTGGGAGATTTCTTTCCTGAGTTGCGGTATCGGCCACGGCTGGAGGCCATTTGTGGTAGGAACCAGTCAAGAGTAAATGCATTTGCCGAGCAATGGGGCGTTGAATCCTTTGAGACCGATTGGAATGCCCTGGTTGCACGGGATGACATCGATGCCATCGATATTTGTACCCCTAATGACATGCATGCAGAAATTGCCTTAGCTGCGGCTGCTGCAGGCAAGATGGTACTCTGTGAAAAGCCACTGGCCCGGACTGTGGCAGAAGCCCAGCCTATGGTGGAGGCAGTGGAGAAAGCGGGAGTTAAAAATACCGTATGGTATAACTACAGGAGGGTTCCTGCAGTTACTTTGGCCAAGCAGATAGTTGATTCCGGTAAACTGGGAAAGATATTTCATTTCCGGTCGAACTTTCTCCAGGACTGGACCATCAACCCCGAGCTGCCTCAGGGTGGGGAAGGGTTGTGGCGACTGGACCACCAGGTAGCGGGATCGGGCGTAACCGGAGACCTGCTGGCACACTGCATAGATGCTGCTATGTGGTTGAATGGCGGCATAAAGGACGTATCGGCAGTGACAGCAACTTTCGTCAAAGAAAGGACGCATCAGTTAACCGGTGATGTGCAAAAAGTCGGTATCGATGATGCTTGTATCTTTCACTGCCACTTCGATAACGGCTCCCTGGGTCTTTTTGAAGCTACTCGTTATGCTCGTGGACACAAGGCGCTTTTTACTTTTGAAATAAACGGTGAGCACGCTTCTATACGCTGGGACCTGCACGATATGACCCGTCTGGAATACTTCGATCACGATGACCAATCGGTAGTCCGGGGATGGCGTTCAATCCACGTTTCTGACAGTGACCAGCCTTATATGGACAGATGGTGGATACCAGGTACTTCCATTGGTTACGAACATACCTTTGTACACCAGGTAGCGGATTTCCTCAAAAGCCTGGAAACCGGCGAACCCTGCTCACCTACATTTGCGGATGCCCTGGAAACCCAAAAGGTATGCGAGGCGGTGCTACGATCGTCGGAATCCAAGAGTTGGGAAGACACCGGGGTAACCTGGTGACCTTGTCCTGTAACGTTTTGAACAATCTACCATGAACCTTATCAGAATTGGATTTTTAGGAGCCGGCGATGTAGCGGACCTGCATGCGGCAGCTATTAACAACCTGGAAGGAGCTGAGCTCAAGGGCCTTTGGAGTTGGAAGCCCGAAGAAGCAAAGGTTAAATCTGCTCAATATGGATGTCAAACCTATGGCTCGGCGGATCAGTTGGTAAACGACCCTGAGATTGACGCTGTTTTTGTATTGACCAACATGGAAACGCATTGCGAATATACCGTAATGGCAGCCAATGCCGGTAAAGACATACTGGTGGAAAAGCCGGCAGCCTCCGGTATCGAGGAGTTGCAAAAAATGCAGCAGGCCATCAGCAAAGCGGGAGTAAAGGCCATGCCTGGTCATAATTATATTCATGAAGCAGGTATGGCGCGTATTCATGATATGATCTGTGGCGGCAAACTGGGTGATATCACGCAGTTTTATATGCTGTACAATATTCACCATAGCGATGAGGTTCGGGCCCGGTATCCGGGCGTAATCCGGCAGATTCTTACGCACCATGCCTATACCATGTTGTACCTGGCGGGGACTCCCCAATCCGTATCCTGTTTCAGGCACACGGTTGACCCAACCCTGGCACCACAGGAAAACGTGGCCATGGCCATAGTAAAAACCACCGGCGGCATCCTGTGCCATCTGTGCGCCAGTTTTGCCAATGATGATCAGGCCGGAGATCCATGGACCTGCATGATCAAGGTAATCGGTACCAAAGGTAGTACCCGCTATAGTTATCGCGACTGGGTGATCCATGAACCAAACGGTCCCCACTCTCAAACTTTTTATTGTTATCCGGAATCAATCAAAAATACTGCAGCTTATTTTATTAACCGTGTCATAAGACAAGGTGCTGAACCACTTTCAAGCCTGGAAGATGCCATCACCTGCCAGCGGGTAATAGAGGCGTGTGAACGGTCTGCGGATGAAGGTGTCCATGTAACCTTGTAAGTAAAAATCAACCTGGCTATACACATACCAAATGAGTGACTTTTTATTGTATGGAGCTACCGGATTTGTGGGAGAGGCCATAACCCGGAGGGCGGTGGCGTCTGGCCTAAGACCCTTGCTGGCAGCACGCAATCAAAGCAAACTGGAGAAGCTGGCCTGGGAGTTGGAGCTTGATTTTATGGCTTATTCACTGGATGACCCGGTTAAGATGGCCTCTGCTTTTAGCTCCGTACCACTGGTGCTTAGTTGTGCCGGGCCATTTATGTACACCTACCAGCCAATGCTGGAATATTGTTTAAAAACGAGCACTCATTATCTCGATATTACCGGAGAACTGCCGGTATTTCAGGCCCTGGCGGACAGCGACAGGGCTGCCAGGGAATGTGGTGTTATGTTGATGCCGGGAGTAGGCTTCGACGTGGTTCCCACCGATTGTCTGGCATTACACCTGAAAAACAGACTGCCCACTGCCAGTCATTTAAACCTGGCGTTCCAGAGTGTAGGACCTGCCGGGTTGCCGCCGGGTACCCAAAAGACCATGATTGAACTCATTCCTATGGGCAACAGGGTGCGCAGAAATGGCGAACTGGTTACTCCCAGGAAATCCCTAAAAACCCGGAAGATCGATTTTGGAAATGGCCCGGTAACCGCCACCAGAATAACCTGGGGAGATGTATTTACGGCTTATCACAGTACGGGGATTCCCAATATTGAAAATTACCTGGTGATACCGGAACACCTTCATACCAAGATGAAAATGCTGGACCATTGGCGCTGGCTTTTCAGGTTCCCACTGGTACGCAGTTACCTAAAAAAGAGAGTAAAGCCAGGCCCTCAAACTCACACTCGCACTCACACTCAAACTATGGTTTGGGGAGAAGTTACCGATCCGTCAGGCGGCCAGGCGGTATCGAGATTGCAGGGGCCGGAGGCAGGGGTAGAGTGGACCGGGCAGGCCGCCCTGGCTGCGGTTCGCCGGGTTTTACAGGGCAACTATGAGACGGGCTATCAAACCCCGGCCAGGGTATTTGGAGCGGACTTTATCTTCGATTGCGAAACAGTGACTCGGGAGGATGTACTGTAAATGTGACCCGGTGTTTCTATGACCATTTAGACAACAAGGAATTTTAATTATCTTGGATTCCTGAAGAAAACCCAAAAGCTACCAAAACTGAATACCGCACTATGCTAAGAAGAAAGTTTGTCAAAAGAGGATTGGCTGCATCGGCAGCGTTGGCAGTCTCGCTATCTCCGGAGCGTGTCAATGCCGGCAGCCATCGGAACAACCCCCCTTTCAATTTAACCTACGCCCCGCATATTGGCATGTTCAAGCATTCGGCGGGGGAAGACCCCATTGACCAGATCAAGTTTATGGCGGATCAGGGCTTTGCCGCTCTTGAGGATAACAGCCTGGCCGCCCGGGAGGTCGCTCTACAGGAAAAAATAGGTAAAACCCTGGATGAGCTAAATATGGAAATGGGCGTATTTGTCGGTAATTGGGAGGTGCGAAGGGGTGATGGCCTGGCTAAGGGCGACCCGGAGGTAAGAGAGGCGTTCCTGGCGGAAATAAAATCTTCGGTAGATGTGGCCAAACGGGTAAATGCTACCTGGATGACTATTGTTTTAGGTAACCGCCATCATCGGTTAGAGCCCGATTATCAGACTGCCCATATCGTAGAGACCCTGAAACAGGCCTCCTCCATACTGGAGCCTCATGGCCTGGTGATGGTAATTGAACCACTAAATCATTTGCACAATCATCCCGATGTGTTTCTCAGTAAAGTTCCTCATGCTTATCTTATTTGTAAAGCGGTCAATAGCCCCTCCTGTAAAATTCTGTTCGACCTTTACCATCAACAGATCACCGAAGGAAACATCATTCAGAATATTGATTATGCTTATGAAGAAACGGGGTATTTTCAGATTGGCGATGTACCGGGAAGAAAGGAGCCCACTACCGGGGAAATGAATTACCGCCATATTTTCAGGCATATTCACGACAAGGGATATACCGGGATACTGGGTATGGAGCACGGAAACTATCACCCGGGTAAAGAAGGAGAAAGCAAATTGATCAGGGCTTACCGGGAAGTTGATAACTTTTTATAATCGACCATATGCCATGCTTCAAATTTTCACACTTTATTACGGCCATTTGGCCATAACTATTTCCAGCAAGTAAAATGGTCTATTCTCATTTTAGGTTAACCGCAGTGGTCTTGTTGATGCTCTTCGCTGTATTTTCAGACGTCCGCGCCCAAAAGAGATCTGGTAAGGACTCTGAAACCGGCCTGAGGCCCAACATCATCTTTATCCTTACAGACGACCAGCGATGGGATGCATTGGGATATTCCGGGAACGAAATCATTCAGACCCCGGAGATGGACAAGCTGGCCCGGGCGGGCACCTACTTTAAAAATGCCATGGTTACCACCCCTATTTGTTCTGCCAGCCGGGCCAGCATTCTAAGTGGCCTGTACGAACGGTCCCACCGGTATACTTTTCAAACCGGGCCCATCCGGGAAGAATATATGCAGCAGTCGTACCCGCAGCTGTTAAAGCATGCCGGTTATTATACCGGATTCTTTGGAAAATTCGGAGTGAACTATCCCAGGCGGGATGACATGTTCGATGTGGTGGAGGATTACGACAGAAACGGCCGTTTCAAAGATTACCGGGGGTATTATTATAAAACCATAGGACAGGATACCGTTCACCTGACACGATACACCGGTGAAAAAGCACTGGAGTTCATTGAGTCTGCACCCTCAAACCAACCCTTTTGTTTATCCCTGAGCTTCAGCGCCCCCCATGCCCATGATGGCGCAACGGAGCAGTACTTTTGGCAGGAAGAACCGGGGGAACTTTACCAGGATACAGATATGCCAGGCCCTAATCTGGCGGCCGACCAGTACTTCGATCAGCTGCCGGCCCCGGTAAAAGAGGGATTTAACCGGGTGCGGTGGACCTGGCGTTATGATACTCCGGAAAAGTATCAGCACAGTGTTAAAGGTTATTACCGCATGATCAAGGGGATCGACCTGGAGATTGCTAAAATCAGGGAACTACTTAAGCAAAAGGGCCTTGATGAAAATACGGTGATCATCCTTATGGGTGATAATGGCTATTTCCTGGGAGAGCGGCAACTGGCCGGCAAATGGTTGATGTACGATAACTCGGTACGGGTGCCACTAATTATTTATGACCCCAGGGTAAAAAAGCATAGGGACATAAGTGAGATGGCACTCAATGTTGATGTGCCGGCTACCATAGCAGAACTGGCCGGTGTGCGTCAGCCCGATGCCTGGCATGGAAAAAGTTTGCTGCCATTGGTTACAGGGACTTCTGCATCCTGGAACCGGGACACGGTATTGATCGAACATCTCTGGGAGTTTCAGCATATCCCGCCCAGTGAGGGGGTACGAACTGCACAGTGGAAGTTCCTGCGATATGTCAATGACAAGTCTTCCCGGGAACTTTATCACCTGGTGGATGACCCCCGGGAGACCAGGAACCTGGCCAGAGAGCCTTCTTATCAGGATGTTATGATGACTTTGGAAAATCAACTGGATCAATTGACAGAAAAATTCTCAGATCCCTCTTTTGGTCCACCTTCGGACCTTACGGTAGAATTAATTCGCGACCCGGGAAACACAGTAATCAATGATCCTCAACCAGAGTTTGGATGGCGGGTTCCCTTGGGTGCGGTTTCGCAAAAGGCCTACCAGATACTGGTGGCTTCAAGCCAGGAGCTGCTGGCTTACAATAACGGCGATATCTGGAACAGCGGCAGGATACAAAGCAACGCTTCTGCCAATGTGGAATACGGCGGAAGTCCGCTGAAACCAAATACCCGCTATTACTGGAAGGTGCGGATTTTTGATCGTGACAATCGACTGACGGAATATGCCGCTCCGCAGGTATTTACCACGGGTGCTTTCACGGGAGATATCTCCACTCATAACAGTTTTCAGGTGGAAAAGATACCCCCGGTTTCCATAGAGGAGAAAGGTAGGGGTGAATACTTTATGGATTTTGGGAAGCATGCTTTCGGCACCCTCCAGTTAGACTACAGGACTGACAAAAAAGAAACCCTGACTATAAGATTGGGGGAAAAGCTGCTCAACGGAAGTATCGACCAGGATCCCCCCGGTACAGTGCGCTATCAACAGGTACAACTGGAGGTGGGGCCTGACCAATCCAGCTACCATCTGGCGTTAAAACCAGATGAGAGGAATACCAAACCGGAAGCCGTGGCACTACCGGACTCTTTTCCGGTATTGATGCCTTTCCGTTATGTAGAGATCTCGGGCGCGGACCATCCGATTGACCGGGAAGCTGCCAGACAAATAGCCTATTTCGGATTTTTCGATAACAGTACCAGTGCATTTGAATCTTCCGATGAAATCTTAAATCAGGTGTGGGACCTATGTAAATACTCCATAAAAGCCACCAGTTTTGCCGGGTATTATATCGACGGAGACAGGGAGCGGATTCCCTATGAAGCAGATGCTTACCTGAATCAGTTGAGTCATTATACGGTGGACCGTGAATATGCCATTGCCCGTAATACTATTGAATATTTTATGGCCCACCCCACCTGGCCTACCGAATGGCAGCTCCATGTGGCTTTGATGTTCTACCAGGATTATATGTATACCGGCAACACCGAACTGATCGAAAAGTATTATGAGCCGCTCAAATACAAAACCCTGATGGCCCTGACAGATGAGCAGGGGTTTATTAGTACTCATTCTCCCAAACTCGATGGGGAACTGATGGCCAATCTGGGGTTTGCGGATACCACCCAGCGACTGAGGGATATCGTAGACTGGCCACCTGCACAAAAAGATACCGGCTGGAAGCTGGCTACCGCGGAAGGAGAAAGAGATGGTTTTGTATTCCGGCCTGTCAATACCGTGATCAACAGTTTATATTTTAGAAATATGGAGATCATGGCGGAGTTCGCCAGGCTGTTGAAAAAACCGGAAGAAGCACTGGATTTCGAGCTGAGGGCAGCAAAAGTGAAAAAAGCTATCAATGAAAATTTGTACCTCCCGGAAGGCGGGTTCTACATCGATGGAATAGGCACAGAGCACGGTTCGGTCCATGCCAACATGATGGTTCTGGCCTTCGATATCGTTCCTGAAAATCGCAAAAAGAGGGTAGTTGATCATATTAAAACCAGGGGAATGGCCTGCAGCGTGTACGGAGCACAGTATTTAATGGAGGCGCTGTATCATGCCGGTGCTGCTGACTACGCTCTGGAATTGTTGACCGCTACCGGTGACAGAAGTTGGTACAATATGATAAAGGTCGGCGCTACCATCACCCTGGAAGCCTGGGATATGAAATACAAACCCAATGCCGACTGGAACCATGCCTGGGGGGCAGTACCAGCCAACATCATACCCAGGGGTTTGTGGGGCATCAGTCCCGCTACTGCCGGATTTGGAAAGGTAAAAATCAAACCTCAAATGGCCGGATTGGACCACGCCGCCATCACTCATCCTTCTCCTTTAGGACCGGTGAAGGGCGTTTACAAGCGAATTACCAACAGGTTGACCCGCTATGAAATCGAATTGCCGGCTAACATGGTAGGAGAGTTCAAAATGGATTTTTCACCAAATCATGCGGTCAGTCTTAATGGCGAGCCCGTCAATCAGGCGTTTGGTTCCATCAGATTGAATCCCGGGGAAAATATTATCGAATTGAAAATTAATTCATTCTGAAATGTGCAGTCACATCACCACTATGATCAAAAGAATACTAAAATCATTAATATTTTTTGTCTGTATTCCAATGCTGTTTGCATGCAAAGCAGATCCCGGCATTAGCATCGAAGGAGAGCTTAAAAAATGGCACCGGGTGACGCTGGTTTTTGAAGGACCTGAAAGCAGTGAGATGGCAGACAATAACCCGTTTTTAAACTATCGCCTGGATGTTACATTCACCAATGGACAGGAAAAGTTTGTAGTGCCGGGGTTTTATGCGGCCGATGGTGATGCCGCGGAAACCGGTGCAGATAGTGGTAACAAATGGATGGTAAGATTTACGCCTGACCAAACAGGAGCGTGGCAATATCAGGTGTCGTTCAAGCAGGGAGAAAATGTAGCCATTGCCGGGGAGGTATCTCCAGCAGAAAGTGCCGGGTACATGGATGGTGCTTCAGGTACATTTTCTATCACCGAGAATGACAAAACCGGTATAGATAACCGAGCACAGGGCAGGCTGGATTACGTAGGGGAACCTTACCTTAAGTACCAGGAATCGGGCAAGTATTTCATCAAGGTGGGGGTGGATGCCCCTGAAAACCTGTTCGCCTATCAGGATTTTGATGCAACCCCCAATGTATTCGATTTCAGGAAGCAGTGGGCACCCCATAATCAGGATTTCGAAACAGCTGCCACCCCATTTCTTTGGCAGGGAGAAAAGGGCAAAAACCTGCTGGGGGCCATCAACTACCTGGCTTCGGAAGAGTTGAATGTATTTTCCTTTCTCACCTTTAATATCGATGGAGATGACCGCAATGTGTTTCCATACCTGTTGAAAGTTCCGGCATCGCAGTATGAATCCTACGCCAATGAAAAGGACTATAAAAATGCCTGGGACTCACTTTTCCACCGGACCCGCTTTGATGTGTCGAAACTGGAGCAATGGGAAAGGATATTGGACTATGCCGAAACCAAGGGCATGTTCCTGCATTTCAAGACCCATGAAACGGAAACCGACCACCTGATGGACCATGGTGTATTCGGGATCGAAGGCAAACTGTACTACCGCGAATTAATTGCCCGATTCAGTCACCACCTGTCCATGAACTGGAACCTGGGGGAGGAAAACAATCAGCCCATCGGAGAAGTAGTGAAAGCGGCCAACTATGTGTATCAGCTGGACCCCTACCAGCATCATTTGGTAATACATGCTTTCCCAAATGAGGATTACCGGTATGCTGAACTGATCGGAGATCAGTCACCATTAACCGGAGCATCTTTGCAACTGAGTCACGAGGAATTTATAGATGTCCATCCCAGGGTATTAAAGTGGAGACAAAAATCGGATTCTACCGGTAAGAGATGGGCCCTGGCGGTGGATGAGCCCGGGAAGGCACAAATAGCTTTGCTGCCGGATGATGAGGACCCGGAACACAATGATGCCCGTGCCAATGCACTATGGGGCACCCTGATGGCCGGGGGTTATGGAGTTGAGTGGTATTTTGGTTATGCCAGTCCGAATTCTGATCTCACCTGCCAGGATTTCCGAAGCCGCGATCTGTTCTGGGACCAGAACCGCCATGCCCGCAGATTTTTTGAGCGACACCTGCCGTTTTGGGAAATGGAGCCGGCAGACCAGTTGACCGCTGACACCCTTTCATTCTGCCTGGCCAAAGAAGGAGAAGTTTATGCCATATTCCTCCCGGCCGGCCTGCAAACTACTACCCTGGATTTGGGTGAGCATGACGGTAAGTTTTCCGTACAATGGTTTGATCCCAGAAACGGAGGAGACCTAGTTTCGGGCACTTTGCCGCTACTGGAGGCGAAAGGGGCGGTGCCAGTCGGGTTGCCCCCGGCTGAGGAAGACAAGGACTGGGTGGTTTTGGTCAGTAAACAATAGATTATGAAAAAGACCATTGCTTTTAAAATGAAGCTTAATCCAGGGATGAAGGAAGAATACAAAAGAAGGCATGATGCCATCTGGCCGGAGCTGAAACAGTTGTTATCGGACTCCGGAATAAGAGAATATCATATATTCCTTGATGAGGAAACCGATACGCTTTTCGCCTGCCAAACTGTTTCCGGACACAAAAACTCTCAGGAATTAGGCAACAGGGAAATTGTGCAGAAATGGTGGGACTATATGAAGGATATTATGGCAACCAATCCAGATAACTCACCGGTAACTATGAAGCTTGAGGAAGTTTTTAGCCTGAAATAAAGAGAAATGACACCCCTGCTTACAAACAAATGGATTTACTGCATTCCCGTGTTATGGGTACTTCTTACCACTCACGCCTCAATTAAGGCTCAATCGCGGGAGGCCTCTCAGGTATCCGTATCAGACTTTGATTCAATGGCCGCATTAAAAACTGCCATCAACCGGGGAGATAAAATGGCTAAAGCAAGTTATGATTTGCTTATGGACCAGGCGGAAGAAGCCATGCAGCAGGGGCCATTTTCAGTAGTACACAAGACCGGTACACCCCCCAGTGGGGATAAGCACGACTATATGAGTATGGGACCTTACTGGTGGCCCAACCCCGATACTCCGGACCAACTGCCTTATATTCGAAAAGACGGGGAAGTAAACCCGGAAGCCCGCAACCGACATACAGATTATACCAGGAAAAATGCCTGCTACAATGCTATTGGAACCCTGGGGTTGGCTTTTTACTATTCGGAAGATCCAAAATATGCACAAAAGTCCATTGCTCTAATTGATGCCTGGTTTATTGACCCCGAGACAAAAATGAACCCCAATCTTAATTTCGGACAAGGGGTACCGGGAAGAAGCGAGGGAAGGCCTTATGGTATCATTGAGTTCAGAAGTTTGGAGCAGGTGATTAAGACTTTGGAAATGCTCCAGAGGATGGAAGCGCTTCCGGCCGATACGGAAGAAGAAATGCAAGATTGGCTGTATCAGTTTGTAAACTGGCTGCAAACCAGTGAGTTGGGGACAATGGAGGGTACACGTAAAAACAACCATGCCACCTGGTACGACGTGCAGGTGTGCAACATATTGATATACCTGGGAGAGGTGGGGCAGGTAAAAAAAATACTGGAAGCGGTAAAAGAAAAGAGGATTGCCACTCAGATAGAACCGGATGGCAGTCAACCGCTGGAACTGGCCCGCACCAAATCCTTTTCCTACTCCACCATGAACCTGGCTGGGTTTACAGAGCTGGCCAGGTTAGGTAAAATGGTAGGTGTGGATCTTTGGAACTACCAAACCCAAGATGGTCGGAGTATCAGGAAGGCTTATGAATTTTTGATACCATTTATCACTACCGACAAGCCCTGGGAATACCAGCAACTGGATCAAAGCGGTGATTACAAGGAGCGGTTCCGAAAATTAGTGGCCCAGGCAGGGAAAGAATTTAATGAGGAATGGCTATTAAAAATAACAGAGGACCTGGCCAGGTCCGGGCCGTAGTAAAATCGAATGAGGAAATTGACCAAATAACAAGTTGACATGAGTAAATCAAATGACAAAGACACCGTTTCATCAGCAAGGCCGCCGGCAGCAAGCCCCAGGAATGCATTGGCTTTCGATCATGTAGCACTTTTGGTTACCGATGTAGATCGATCGGTTGACTTTTATCAACGCGCATTTAGCTTTGAAGAAATAACCAACCTCACCGGGAAAGACGGTATCAGGTGGTTGTCTTTTGGAGATGGCCGGGAGTTACATCTGATTTCGATTTACCAGGATGAAATCAAATTGCACAAAGCCGTTCATTTTGCCTTCACTACCTCTGATTTTGACGGTTTTATTGAACACCTGGAATCAGTTGAAATTCCCTATACTGACTGGCCGGGAAACCGCAATCAGATCAATTTCAGGGCGGATGGCATTAAGCAGATCTTTATCCAGGATCCCGATGGTTACTGGCTGGAGGTGAATAGCGTAGGAAGATAAGCTAGTGTGCTTCAATTGAACTTAAATGGCCTTACCACCCCTTTCTTCAGTTCTGATCCTGATACAATCCTCCAGATTGGTAATAAAGATTTTTCCATCTCCCACGGTGCCACCGTTGGTCTTAGCGGCCTCAATTATGGTTTTACAAGTGGGGTCTACAAACTCGTCATTTACGGCTATATCCAGCCGGATCTTAGGCGTGAGGTTGGGAACGATTTGCCGGCCCCGGTAGATCTCTTCCCTAATTTGCTGTCCATGGCCGGAGACCCTGCTTACGGTGATTCTGGTGATGTCGGCATCCATCAATGCTTCGCGCACCTGGTCAAGTTGACTTTCTCGTATAATGGCTGTAATCAATTTCATAATTTCTTAGTTTGGGTTCAGCATTCCATAACCTCTTTCACCGTGGTATACATTGTCCAGACCTTTCATTTCATTCTGAGCGGTTGGCCTCAATCCCATGGTCTTGTTCAGGATCCACAATAAGATAATGGTTACTATTGCGGCATAGGCAATGGCGATAAGCACTGCAACTACTTGAACACCAAGCTGCTGCATTACATTCCAGCTGCCTCCTGCGGCTGCCGCTGCTTCTTCCATCCAGCTGTCGCGGATGAAAAAGGTCAGTAAAACAGCACCTACAATACCGCCAACACCATGGATCCCGAAAGCGTCCAGGGAATCATCATATCCCAGCTTGTTCTTGAGAATAATGGCATAGTAGCAGATCAATGAGGCAGCTACTCCCAGTACCAGTGCCCCACCCGGCTGGACCACACCGGCTGCCGGAGTAATAGCAACCAAACCCGCCAGGATCCCGCTGACAAATCCCAGGGCAGTGGCCTTACCCTGGTGAATACCTTCGATAACGATCCAGCTCAATGCGCCAGCCGCTGCTGCCACCTGGGTGACTGTCAATGCCTGTGCCGTGCTCAAACCACTGGTAATACTGCTGCCGGCATTAAATCCAAACCAGCCCACCCACAACAAACCGGCTCCGATCATGGTCATGACCAGGTTACTGGGTGACATGTCATCCGAAGGATAACCCCTTCTGGCGCCTAAATAAAGGGCAGCTACCAGGCCGCTTACCCCTGCGGAGATATGAACCACCGTACCTCCGGCAAAATCGATTGCGCCGTTTGAACCCAGGTTGTACAAAAATCCATCGCCGGCCCAAACCCAATGACAAAGTGGATTGTAAACCAACAAACCCCAAAGGGCGATAAAAATGCAGTAGCCTTTGAATTTGATACGTTCCGCAAAAGCTCCGGCGATCAGTGCCGGGGTAATGATAGCAAACTTTCCCTGGAACATGCTGAACACATATTCCGGAACTCCTTCGCTCATTATAGAAGTATCGATTCCCGACAACAACACATATTCGGGATTCCAACCAAACCACCCTCCAAAAACGTTGGGGCCAAAGCACATGGAATACCCGCATATAACCCAGAGCACGCTCATGATTCCCATGGCGGTGAAGCTGTGCATCATGGTACCCAGTACATTCTTGGTGCGCACCAGCCCTCCGTAAAACATGGCCAGCCCGGGAATCATTAACAGTACCAAGGCGGTAGAAGTAAGCATCCAGGCAGTAGCGCCACTGTCCAGTTCCACCCCGTCGTCACCAAAGAGTAAAGGTGCAGCCGACAGCATGAAGAAGGACATTAAGAGTAGTCTTCTTTTCATTTTGGTTAGTTTTTAGTTCAGGTTTAATTTGCCGCATGGAATATCGAAAAAAATCGGCAATAAACCATAGGCAATACAACGATCGAGAAGATGGGAAATTACCTTGGCGTTAGCTGCTCGCGGAAATTTTTAGGTAAGCTTTTCAGAACCATTTCCACGGCCTCTTCCGGTGTGTCAACAATTCTTGAAAACCCCACTTCTTCCGGGCTGAACACACCTTGTGAAGCCATATAGCCTATAAAATCCCGCAGGCCGCTCCAAAACTCCTGGCCCACCAAAATCAACGGAAAAGGGCCAATCTTCTGGCATTGTATTAAGGTAGCTGCCTCGAACAATTCATCGAGGGTGCCGAGCCCCCCCGGCATAACAATGTAGGCACATGAATATTTCACCAGCATTACCTTGCGCACAAAGAAATAGTTGAACTCAAAACTATCTGTCACATACGGATTAGCAGCCTGCTCGTGCGGAAGAACGATGTTCAATCCATAGGTAGGCCCGCCTGCCTCGTGGGCTCCCCGGTTAGCCGCTTCCATGGCGCCGGGACCACCTCCTGTCAACACCGTAAATCCCGCTTTTGAAAAAGCATTCCCGGTTTCTCTGGACATCTCGTAATAGGGTTCGCCAGGTTTGAAGCGAGCCGAACCAAAAACGGTGACCGAGGGACCTAGCCTTCCCAGCTTCTTAAACCCCATTTCAAATTCTTTGTCGATACTGGCAAGCCGTGCTCTTTCCTTTTCCACTGTTCGGTGTTGAGTAAGAAATTCATGCTCTTCCAGAGATGACTTTCGGGAAGTTTCAGGCAGTTCATAGTTGAGTTGTGCACTTTTCCAGTGCTGTTGCCAGGCAGTCTCCCACTCTTCGGGAGTCGGTCTTCTGTAGGGGGTCTTATCAGTCATGTGAATGGTTGGCTTTTTGGTATGGTACCAGGAGCTTTTATAAGGTAATTTGATTTCGCTTTCCCACCGATCGAATATATTCCGCAGCTGAGGCGTATTCTTCAGCTGTTTTCAGATGTTCCATCATCAGAGGAATGTCTTTGAGCCCAGACAATTCACTTAAAAACACTTGGTAGTTTAATTTTCCAAGGCCCGGCTCACACTCATCCAACTGGGGGATATAATTGTCCTCTCGCAGTGTAATATCCTTGGCATGGCAACTGCGAATAGCATGCCCCAGTTTTTTAAAACAATCCTTAATGAGATCTCCGTTCTTAAAATAAACCTGCGGACTGGAAACCATATTGACCGGGTCAAAGTGTACACCAAAGCGCGGTCGGTCTATGGCTTTAATTAATTTAAGGTAGTTATCAAGAGTGTCAGGGTAAGACCAGGGCATAGGCTCCAGGGCAAAAAAGGTCCGCGAAGGTTTTACCGCATCGATGATCTTCCTGGTGGTTTCAACGATGAGATCGAATGTTTCTGGTGTCAGGTTGTCCTCATGAGGTCCGGCCCAATAGTCGAGGTTGGGATTCCTAGATCCACTTATATTCACACAGCAATTGGCTTGTATCAGGTCTGCCAGCTCCAGGGATTTTATACACTTGTCGATGGCCTCCTTTCGCACCTTTTCATCGACGCTGATGGGGTTGCTCCAGGCCCCCACTTCAGCGATAATTATATCATTGTCCAATGCAGCATTTCGATATGCCCTGATTTGAGTTTCGTCGGCGCCTGCTTTAAGCGGGCAATAAGCCGCGCGATAGTTCAATCGTTTCAGGGCTAAAATCCATGCCTCAGGATCATGGTATTTTTCAAATATTGGCCCTCCCAGTCGAACATGTTTTTGCTCAACGCTCTTTGACATACTGAAATATGGTATTGATAATGCAGTACCAATACCTATGCTCGCCAAGTGATTAAATTTTCGTCTTTTCATAAACCCGCCAATTATTCTGTGGCTACAGGCTATATACTTCTTTTAAGTAATCAAATTGTGTTTTCATTTCCTGCTTTGAAAGCGGCCGCTCGTATATTAAGATCCTGGCCAATTCTCCATCAAATGATTCCCCTCCCTGGTGGTTTACAGCATTTCTTTCTGTCCCAATGGCCATACGTGACGGTTCCCAGTTACTGACTGGGTATTTGCCGGTGGCAACAGGGGTAGCAGGATCACCCACAAACAACTCCAGGTCCACAACAGTACCCGGTGCCCCAGCAGCCTGTCTTCCCGATACGATATACCACTTGTTTATTGGTAAATAGGGACCCACAACTTCAGGGGTTGTATAGCCTCCCCGGGAAAATTCCCCTTCCCCATTTCGTGAACCCATCCAAACCCTGCCATCGATATAAAAAGATCCCCAGAATCCAGCATATTGACCTCCTTCGTTTTGGGGAGGGGCAGAATTTCGCAAACAACCGAAGAATGCCTGGGGATAGTTTCCTTTTCCTCTATGCTGTTTATAGGGTTTAATTACAGCAATCCAGGTATAGCCTTTCCCGGTAATCAATCCGTGGAATGCACTATCATTATCGTCTATTAGTTCGTCTTCCTGAAATACTATGCTGTTGTGGCCGTTCAGACCTTCGGCGTTTTTGTTCAGCAACGGTCTCCCGGAGCCAGGGGAAGTTCTCCCTTCATCCGTGTATTTATAGTCACCGGAAGCGGCATCAGGCACCTGGTTCTTCCATGAAACAACTACGCTGTCCGACCGCAGCCTTACCTCCTTGTCTGCATCCAAATCCAGAATCAGTCCCTCGGATATGGCTATGGTATCCTCCTTAAGTGACATGGATCCCAATAAGGAGATAATAAGGATTGAACTAAAAAGTAGGTTTCTTTTCATGTACGATATTCTAGGGTTCATTTTTAGCCATATTTTCCATTTCTCTGAATTTGACCATTCTTTTAATCAGGTCAAATGGTATTGGTTGGTCGAGCGGAAATTGAACCGAACCTTTTCCCTGCTTGTATGTTGCAAGTTCATCTGCAAATTCTGAATGTCCGGAAGGTGTTGCATAAAATCCAATGTGGTTTTTATGTGCTGCGAAATAAACCAATGGTTTTCCATTGGTTTTGTAGGCAGGCATTCCGTAGGCAATACCTTCATCAGCTTCGGGCGCTGTTTCCATGATTATTGTTCGCAGTTTCTCAAGCAGTGTTTGAATGTCGCTTGGGAATGTTTTTATGTACTGATCAACAGATTTTATTTCTGTTTTCATGTGCAGCAGATTCTAAGATTACCT
>JAUIKU010000010.1 GCA_030430675.1 Bacteroidia bacterium
AATGGGGCTCTTCAACTGTGCAAAAAAGATGGCCAGGGCTCCGGATGGGGCTACTGTCGGCAATTTGTTCAACCCGTGCTTAGACAGTTTTTGCTCTGCCTGTTCTGCGGTGAGTCCGGTGAGGCTGCTTTCCAGTTCCTTTAGGCTCTCCTCCACGGAGATATGGTGAAACGCTACTTCCTTTTTCATATTCACCCCATTTGAGTGACCCGGTTATATATATATGATACGTTATACTATTCTATTATGCCGGATCAAATATTGCAAATCGCTTTGAGTGATTTTTATCAAGAGAACAACCGTCACTAGTCATTGTATGGTATATTGCTAATATGGATTTTTTGAGCTTTTGATGGCATGCTAGCGTATTTGGACATCTGGAAATTACTGGCAGGACTGGGCATCTTTATATTCGGGATGTTTTTAATGGAAGAGTCTGTTAAGAAATTGGCAGGTCGCTCTTTTAAGGTTTTGATCAGGACCTATACCACAGGTAAGATAAGGTCTATCTTTTCCGGGCTACTGGTGACATCCGTACTACAAAGTAGTTCCGCCGTCTCTCTGATAGTGCTGGCGTTTGTAGGCGCCGGAATCATGAGCATGGAAAATGCTATTGGGGTTATCCTGGGATCTAATATTGGAACCACAGTGACCAGCTGGATTGTAGCCACCTTTGGTTTTCAACTTGATATTGAAAGTTTTGCCTTACCATTGGTAGGCATTGGTGGGCTTGGGATTATTTTTCTGGGGGGGTCTGAAAAGTACTCCGGTATTAGTAAACTTTTGGTGGGTTTTGGTTTCCTGTTTATGGGGCTGGACTACATGAAGCAAAGTGTCGAGGGGTTTTCCAATAATTTTGACATTGCCTCCATACCCAACTACGGCCTGTTGGTATACCTGATAATTGGCATTCTAATGACCGCTGTTATGCAGTCCAGCTCTGCCGCCATGGCGGTTATTCTTACTGCATTAAATGCTGCTATTTTGGAATTTAATGCAGCAGCCGCACTGGTAGTAGGTGCCAATGTGGGCACTACTGTAACCGTGTTACTGGGTTCGTTAGGGGCGGTGCCTTTAAAGAAAAGAGTAGCCTACAGCCATCTGGTATTCAACCTGATAACAGCGGTACTGGCGCTGGTACTGATGCCCTTCCTGGTTTACCTGTCACTGGATGTTTTTAATCTAAAGCACAATATGGTACTGGGACTGGCACTTTTTCATACCTTGTTCAACCTACTGGGGGTGTTGTTTTTTCTGCCATTTATCAAGCTGTTAGCAGTTCTTTTAAACAAACTGATTCCGGATTTACGAAAAGAGGTCACCTTGTTTATCAATCAGCCCACTGCTGAAGTCCCGGAAGCTGCAATAGCCGCATTGCGGGATGAAACCATTCATTTACTTAAGGAAGTACTTGTATATAACCTAAGGGTACTTAACATAGATGAAAGTCTGGTGATCGAAAACAGCCATAGTGGCAGCTGTGCCAAATGGAAGAACGGCACCCTGGAACAGCATTACGAAAACCTAAAGTTACTGCAGGCTGCCATATTTGCATTTGCTGCCAATGTGCAAACCCGGGGGCCATCACCAGCTGAGGCCGATGAGCTTCACCACTACCTGCACGGTGCCAGGATGGTGCTGCATTCGGCCAAGACCTTAAAGGATATAAGACATAATTTCGAGGAGTTCGAAAGTGCAGACGATGAATTTTTGAACCAACAATACGACCACTTTAGAAAGCGACTCACAACTACATATTTAAAACTGGACCAGATCATTGCAGAACACCAGGAAAAAAACAAGACCAAATCAATTCTCAAATTATTAAAACAATTGAAGAAGAACGACGATCAGTTGGTTGCAGCCACCACCCAGGCAATTGCCAGCAATAAGATCAAGCATATTGATGTGTCAACTTTGCTAATAGTTAACAGGGCCTTTGTGCAGTCATCCCGTCAGGTACTTCAAGCCTTGAGAGAGATCCTGCTGAGTCCGGAAGAGCAGGAGAAGTTTGAGCTGGTGGAAGAGGTAAGACAGGAAGTGTTTGAAGACTAATTTGGGAAAAGGCACGAAATTTTAAGTAAATTATAGCAAAGTAGATTAGTATATATGAACATATTAAAATCACGAATTCGCAACGGGGAGACTCTGATCGGTACATTTTTGTCACTTGGTGATCCGGTGGTTACCGAAATAGTAGCCAAGGCTGGTTTTGACTGGGTATTAATTGATTTAGAACATGGACTAGGGTCAGAAAGAGATGTACTGCATCAGATGCAGGCATTGGCCAGTACCAACGTCTCGGCTATGGTCAGGGTGGAGGGAACTCAAAGACAAAGAATTCAGAAAGTATTGGATTTAGGTGTTCAGGGAATCGTATTTCCTCATGTAAGAGACGCCGAACAAGCCGCTAAATCTGCCATGTCCATGCGCTATGCTCCCGAAGGTCGACGCGGTGTCTCAAGGATGGTAAGGGCCACTAATTTTGGGGAGGATTTCACGGAATATTACAATCACCAACGCGAGAACCTGCTATGTGTTATCCAAATTGAAACCGAAGCTGCGCTTGACAACCTGGATGACATTGCCGCCATAGAGGAGATAGATGTGTTATTTATTGGACCAACCGACCTGTCCATGGCTTTGGGCATTTATGGTCAGTTGGATCACGAGAAATTTCTGGAGGCAGAGGCCAAGATCATAGAAGCTGCACAGAAGCACAACAAGGCCGTGGGGTCCTTGTTATACGACGCTTCAGATTTTCAGAAATATTACGACAAGGGTGTCAGGTTCTTTGCCTGCGGTACTGACGCCTATTTCTTAAGGAATGGTGCCAGGGCGGTGGCCCAACAATTAAAAGCTGCCATAACCACCAATGTTACGGCAAGATAAATTTTGAATGGTGACAGGTCAGGTTAATATATCATTAACCACATGTCCGTGAACATCTGTAAGCCTGAAGCGGCGGCCCTGGAACTTATAGGTTAATCTTTCGTGATCTATGCCCATAAGGTGCATGATGGTAGCCTGGAAATCATGCACATGCACCCTGTCCTTCACTATGTTGTAGCTAAAGTCATCGGTTTGACCGTAGGAAAATCCCGGTTTCACACCAGCCCCAGCCATCCACATGGTAAAGCATCGGGGATGGTGATCTCTTCCGTAATTGTCTTCGGTTAACTTGCCCTGAGAGTATACGGTACGTCCGAATTCTCCGCCCCAAATTACCAATGTGTCATCCAGTAGTCCTCTTTGTTTTAAGTCTTTTACTAATGCCGCAGTGGCCTGGTCGGTATTTTTACACTGGTTTTTGATTCCCGATGGTAAAAAGGTATGCTGATCCCAGCCCTTGTGATATAACTGAACGAAACGCACATCATTTTCCAACAGCTTGCGGGCCAGCAGACAATTGGCCGCATAGGTCCCCGGGTCCCGGCTGTCTTCTCCATACAGCTCAAAAATATGATCCGGTTCGTCGGACAGGTCGATAGCATCCGGAACCGAAGCTTGCATGCGATAGGCCATTTCGTACTGAGCAATTCTACCCTTAATTTCAGGGTCGCCATAAACGCCGTATTGCACTTCGTTCAGTTGCCTAAGGTACTCCAACATTTCCTTGCGGTCTTCACCCAGATAATTTTCGGGGTTGTATAGCTGCGGGTGGGAGGGGAGGTCACCCTGATTGCCGAAATCTTCGGTGGTCTTGACCAGTCCGGTACCAAAGTAATTTTGCCAATAGCGGTTTACTGCGACCCGGGCAGTCAGCGGATGATCGGGGTGGGTAATCCACTGTGCCAGTCCCATACGATTTTTTGGAAAATCTTCCGGCATCTTTAAAATGCTTTGAGGCGTGTTGGGTGTTACCTGTTGTCCATAGGAATTATAGAGCCCACGCTCTAATACATAAGACTTTCTGGGTTGAGCCATCTCCTTCATCACCATTATTTCTTTCACCTGCTCCATGCTATCGGACAGTACTTCCCGGTCATGAGTAAGTCGTTTTACAGCCAGCTTATAATCGGGAGAATAATTGTTTAAGTAATAAGTCTTCAGTAATTCCTGGTGTTGGTCTCCTAACTGATTCGATGCCATGGCAACAACATTTCTGAATTGTTCTGGTGCTGCCAGCTGTTTCACTTCCAATGGAGCAAGTTCCCTTTGGTATACCGCGATGTTATCTACGGTTGCTCCACCCAATCCTTTACCCCTCCATCGAGCGCCAATCTGAAGCCCTGGCTCATCGGGGTTCGCGTAACCATCGTGTTTACTGCTGCTAAAAATGATGTCCTTGTAAAGGTTGTCGACCTCCACTTGTGTGGCCAATTCCTCACCGTCCAGGTAAACTCTGAAACCACTGGCTTTGCTGGAACCATCATAGGTGACGGTGAGTTGCAGCCAGGTGTCCTTAGGCACTTCATTGGTGGTGTACTCCACAATGGCATTATCGGGCCAGGTATGGGCCATCAACAATTCGAGATGGTTGTTTTTCAGTGCCAGGTGATAACCTCTAAAGTTATATATGCGGGCGCCATTGCCTTTGTGAAACAGTACACCGTTTTCGAGATCGTGGGGAATAAAAATATTAAGCCCAACGGAAAAGGGCTGACTTCTTCTGAATCGGCCAATGTTTTTCAGATCGATCCACGCATCTCCATCCAACAGTATTCCCTGTCCCTGATATCCTTTGGTATAAACCGGGGTTTCACCCGAAGAAAACATCCGGTCCATTTTAGCTTGCTGTTCGGGATAAACACTGTTGTTTAAGTCGTTCTCAAACTCGAAGTGTGCCACCGGTTCTCCGGGAAATCGATTATCCTTTAGCTTATGGTAAGACTGGCTCTGTACCCATCTTTCAAATTGCTGATTGATCTTATCGGTGACATTTTGAAGATTTTTTTCGCTTTCCCGAGTTTTCTTTTCAAGATATTCCAGTATTTCTTCCTGTTGGTCGGTGGGCAATAACAGTGTAGGTACCGGTGTAGCTCCCTCCCATGAGATCTGTCCGGATTCATTGACATTATTAAAAAAACTATAAAGCTGGTAATAGTTTTCCTGGGATATAGGGTCGAATTTGTGATCGTGGCATTTGGCGCAAGCCAGTGTCAGGCCCATCAGGCCCTGACCCAGTACATCGGTGCGGTCTGACACATAGGCCACTCTGAATTCTTCATCCACGATTCCGCCTTCCAGGTTTTGCGGGTGAAGCCGGTTGAACCCCGTGGCCAGGATCTGCTCGCGGGTAGGATTGGGCAACAGGTCACCTGCCAATTGCCAGGTGACGAATTCGTTATAAGACATATTTTGGTTAAAGGCTTTAATAACCCAGTCCCTCCAGGGACTCATATCCCGGTAGCGATCCACCTGGTAGCCGTGGGTATCTGCATACCGGGCCAGGTCCATCCAGTCCATAGCCATTTTTTCTCCATAATGTGGGGAGGCCAATAACCTGTCGACCTGTTTTTCATAGGCATCCTCACTGAGATCTTGTTCGAATGCCTTGATCTCATCAATGGTTGGCGCAAGGCCTGTAAGGTCGAGACTCAGCCTTCGCAGCAACAGATCTTTGGGGGCTTGTTCTGTGGGTTTAAGTTGCCGCTCTTCCATTTGTTGCAAAACGAAGCGATCGATGGGGGTAACGGCCCAGTCCTTGTGCAGGACTTCGGGTGGTGATACTTGCTTGGGTTTAATGAAGGCCCAATGGGGTTGATAGACGGCTTGTTGCTCGATCCATTTAATCAATACCGCCTTCTCCCGGGCAGATAAATTCAAGTTCGACTCAGGAGCGGGCATCATGAAATCCGGATCGTTTGAGACGATGCGATGGAAGAGTTCCGACTTTTGCAGGTTACCTGGTTTAATGGCAAATTTCCCTGGGTTGTCAGGTAATTCATCGTATGCCGATGCTGCGACATCCAATCTGAGTCCGGCTTTTTGTTTGGCCTGGTCCGGCCCGTGACACTGGAAACACTTGTCCGATAATATGGGCTTTACCTGGGAGTTGAAGTCGATTGTTCCAAGGTTGAGATAAGCCTCAGCTACATCGTCGGGTATATCGGTGGTACAACCCGGCAAAAACAGCCAAACCAGGCACGTTAAAATTGCCCACAAATTCCGGCATTTGCGGGGCCATGATCCTTGTTCGAATTTAATTATCTCAGTCATTCTAAATAGGGTGACTGTTACTTTCAGTTCCTGCTGAGTAGTTTACGGTTTAAACCTCATACAGCATCGGGAAAAACTGTCCTTCCATTTTGTGTCCCTTGGGAATGATAGGTACTCCCTGTAATAACTCATCATCTGTGGCCGAATAGGTACCGTCGGCAAATACATTCAACACAAAAGCCCTGCGCGAACGATCCGACCTGTTTTCATATGACCCATGGACCATCAGGGGATGATGAAAAGAGCAGTGTCCTTTTTTTACTTCAATAGGAACCGGTTTAAATTCTGCTTTCTGTTCTTCAGAAAGGTAATCCATTAAACCCTCCATATCACCAGCCAGGTCGGGTTTATCAAGTAATCCCCAAAGATGACTCTTCGGTACATAGTGCAGACAGCCATTATCAACATCAGCATCATCCAGGGCTACCCAGCAGGTGAGGTGTTGCATAGCCTCGGTACGGGTCCAGTAGGAGTAGTCCTGATGCCAGGCCACCACACCGCCATGCCTGGCGGGCTTACAGAACAATTGATCGTGCCAGAAACGCACAGATTTGTTCCCCAACAGTTGGCTGGCAGCCATCCGAAACCTGGGATTCCACAACACGTCATGAAAGCCCTCGGTAATTCGCCAGTGCCCCAAAGAATGAAATAAAGTGGTGTTGGGATCGGTAGATTCGTTTGAGTGAAACTCATAAAATAAGTGGTGTCCCGGATGATTTGCATCGGTAAGTTCCTCCAATTCGCTATTCAGTTTATCCACCTGCCATTCCTCCAGTAGTTTGATATTGGAAAGGTGTCCGTATTGGCGGTAATAAGCCACCTGATCATCGGTGAGTTTATACTGTTCCCATTCCCGGGAGGATTGAGGCTCTGTAAAGAGGTCAGAGATTAACTGGTGGTATTTTGATAAGTCCTTGATCATAGTTCAGGGTATGGTTACTAAGTAATCAAATTTACAACTAAAAGTTTACGATTTACGGCGGTAAGCAACGCTGTTAACAAACAATAAAGTATCGCGCACATGTTTATGCCAGTAATTCCAATCATGACCACCTGGAAATTCCCGGTATTCATGAGGAACACCAATATCCGTTAAATAGGAGTGAAGCTTGCGGTTGTACCCCAATAGCTCATCCTCAGTTCCGCAGTCAAACCTCAACGGTGGGACCTGGTGAGGGTGTTTATCAATTAAATCCAAAATGGAAGCTTGATTTTCATCGGGCTTGAAAACAGACCAGTCTTCCTCAACAAATGATTCCATTTGTGCTATCTCCGTGATGGCAGAATGTGCAGATATGCCTGAAAAGGTTCCAGAGTGTTTAATGCCCAGGCGAAGCGCACCGAAGCCTCCCATAGAAAGCCCTGCGATAAAGATCCCGGTTTTGGGGGAAACATCAGTGATGTTTTCCTGAATGGCATTGGGAACGTCTTCCACGATCCATCGTTCAAAATCATAACCATTGTGCCGCAGGTAGCCGGAGCCGTCACCCCAAAGGCCGTCGGAGGGCATGGCAATGATCATGGGTCCGATCTTTTGCTGTGCCATCATGTTTGCTGCTGTGAGGTGCACACCTCCCTGCTGGGACCAGCACCAGGCACTGCCATAGACCCCGTGCAATAGGATCAACAGTGGTACCCCGGTAAGATCTTTGACCGGTGGCACAAAAACACAAATATCACCCCGACCCAGAAGATTCGCAGTCTTCACGGTTAGAAACCTAAGGTTGTTGCATTCGAAGCGGGGGTCGGAAATTTCAGTAGTTCTGAACATCTGATTGCGGAGATAGTTTTTTAAGAAAATTCAATTACACCTTTGGCATTTTTACCGGCAAGCATATCATCAAAAGCTTGTTGCAATTGTTCCAAACCATAGGTACGGGTAACTAATTGATCCAGCATTAACTCCCCATTGCTATACAGACTAGCCAATTTTGGAAAATCCGATTGGGGCTTACATTGACCATACAATGGATTTATATAGATTTTGTCCCATTCAAAAAGGCACATATCCACAGAAATTTCTTGTTCGATTCCGCTGACCTGTACTGCAGTGCCGGCATTTCTCACCATGGCCAGTGGTGCTGCACCCAACTCCGGGATAGCGGTACATTCAAAAGCATAATCAGCACCCCGGTTGTTGGTCAGGGCTTTAACCTGCCGGGCGGCATCCAATAAGCCACTATCCTGTCGTTCAGCCTGGATGAAATGTGTAGCCCCAAACTTTTGGGCCATTTTAAGCCGTTCAGGTATTACATCAATTGCGATGATCATTGACGCACCGGAGATCCTGGCACCCTGGATTACATTTAGACCTACTCCTCCGGTGCCCAGCACCACTGCGGAACTGCCAGGTTTAAATTTTGCTGCATGTACTACCGAACCATATCCCGTCATCACTCCACAACTGATAAGACTGGCAGAAGTGAAGGGCATTTCAATGGGAAGCTTAACACAGGCAGCGCGTTTGACCAGGGTATATTCCGAAAGTGTACCAATATTAAAAGCTCTTTCAATGGGCTTACCATTCCATTGACTGCCATCAAGATGTGCATGACCGGGAGTATAGCCGTTGCCACCAGCCACTACCGGAGAGTTGACTTCACATATATGCTGATTGCCCTGCAGGCATTGAAAACATTTCATACAGGGCGTTGCCCAGTTTAAAATCACCTGGTCACCGGCAGCCAGATCGGCCACTGAGGCACCGGTTTCCACCACCACACCGGCTCCTTCATGGCCCATAACTATGGGTTTTCCCCAACTGAGGGAATCGTAGTCCGTATGACAAATACTGGCTGCTTTAATCCGCACTATGACCTCGTCGGGTAACGGGGCGCCAATCTTGACGTTGTCTAATATAAAACTTCCGTCTCCGCTGGCAATTGCTGCTTTTGATATCACCATATTAAAGTAAGATCCTGCTATTACATCTGATCATTAAATATAGGCTTTTTGCAGGGGCACTTGGATATTTCAATTTAAAAACCCTGGGTAGATAAAAAGGTGAATGCTTGCTTTTTATGCCATACGGAGTTTCTTAGTGGATTAAAGCCCTTTTTTATCATTACGTTATGATTTTAAGATCCCAGAATTCCGCGTTGCTTTTATTGTTTTTGTTCTTTCTGCCGGGATGTACAGAGCGCCCTGAGGGTAAAAAAGGTGGCGAGGATTGGCAAGTGCTGTTTAACGGTAAAAACCTGGATGGCTGGACCCCGAAATTCTACCACCATCTTGTGGGCGATAATTATGCCAATACCTTCAGAGTGGTTGACGGCACCATAGAGGTTAGTTATCAGGACTATGAGGAATTCAACGAACGTTATGGGCACCTGTTCTACAAAAAGCCTTTTTCTTCTTTTCATTTAAAATTCGAATACCGCTTCACCGATCAGTGGATGGAGGATGCTCCATCCTTTACCTATCGGAATAGCGGTGTAATGTTCCATTCACAGGATCCCAATACCATTCTCAAGGAACAGAACTGGCCTATTTCGGTAGAATATCAAATGTTAGCCGATGCCGGAGACGGAGAACCACGGCCAACCGGAAATATGTGCTCTCCCGGGACAGAGGTCTTTTACAGGGGGGAGATGGACCCAAGGCATTGTATTAGCTCTTCTTCAGATACCTTTCAATGGGACCAATGGGTACAGGGGGATCTAATTGTTTATGGAGATTCGTTGGTGATACACCTGGTAAACGGTGATACTGTATTGCAGTACAATAAGCCTCAGATTGGGGGAGAAGTGGTTGCCGGTTTTGATCCTGAGATCAAAGTTGATGGCAAACCGTTGACCAGCGGCTATATAGGATTGCAAGCCGAAGGTCAGGGTGTGGCCTTCAGAGCATTGAAGATTCGGGAACTATAAAGCACTCCCTGCGGTCATTTTAGACGTTTGATTCCCATACCAGGCCACTACGACAAAACAAACCAGGGGCAGTACAAAGGAAAAATTAACTTCCGGAACCCCTAATATTTGTACGTCCGAATAACCGGTACCTCCAATATCCAGCATGGCACCCTGAAGCACCGGCATAATGGCACCACCCACGATGGCCATTACCAAAAATGCCGCTCCATATTTGGCGTCATCACCTACATCTGTCAGGGCTATTCCATAAATAGTAGGGAACATTACCGACATGCAGAATGATATACCAACCAGGGAATAAAGCCCCATGAACCCCTGGATAAAGATAGCACCCAAAGTAAAACCAATAGCCCCGAAAGCGAAGTACATCAGCAGTTTACCGGAATTGAAGAACTTAAGCATATAGGTGCCAATCCAGCGCCCTGCCAGGAACAACCCCAATGCCATATAGGCATAGCTGACGGCACTTTGGTTATCCACTCCCAGGGTTTCGGCATACTGATAGATATAGGTCCAGCACATGATCTGAGCACCTACATAGAACATTTGAGCGAATACTCCCCCAACGAAACGCTTATTTTCAAAAAGCCGGCTGAGAGATTTTTTAATGGAATCACTACTGGTTTCCTTGCTTTCAGGCATTTTTACCAGCGCTATCAGGATCATCATGAATAGTACGAATAATCCCAGGATTACATAAGGATCCCTGATCACCATCAGGTCGGCAGTACGGATAACGGATTTGGCGGATTCGGTCAGGGTATCATAAATAGGGTTTCCCTCCGTGTCCAGATCGTCAGACTGCAGGGAACCCAGGATGAAAGTCTGGGCTACAAATAACCCTGAAAGAGCCCCCACCGGATTAAAGGCCTGCGCCAAATTGAGCCTCCTGGTGGCTGTTCTGGGGTCGCCCATGGCCAGGATAAAGGGGTTGGCGGTGGTTTCCAGGAATGCCAGCCCAAATGTCAGGATGTACAACGCCGCCAGGAAAAATCCAAAAGCCTCAAAGGCAGCGGCAGGGTAAAATAATAAGGCACCAATTCCGTACAACAGTAAACCGAATAGCACGCCTTTCTTGTAGCTGTACTTCTTGATAAACATTGCTGCCGGGAAGGCCATGGTAAAGTATCCTCCGTAAAAAGCCATCTGTACCCATGAAGCCTGGGTATTATTGAGCTCCAGCACCTTCTTGAAAGCGGACACCATAGGATTGGTAATATCGTTGGCAAATCCCCACAATGCGAAGAGGGAAGTGATCAGGATAAAGGGTACGATCACTTTTTTTGAGACTACAGGTATCTTACTGGATTGTTCCATAAATGAGTTAAGAAAGTCCGTAAAAATTCATGGCATTGCCACCCCAGGCCAGGGCTTTTTGCCTGTCAGATAAATCATTGACAAACGAATTAAACACCTCAGCAACCTGATGGTAGCTGCCCGCCAACAGGCAAACCGGCCAATCGGAACCAAACATGATACGGTCAAAGCCAAAGCAAACCGCTATGTGTTCAAGATAAATTTGCAGATCTGCCTGCTCCCAATGGTCCCAATCGGCTTCCGTTATCAGTCCGGAAACCTTACAGCAGACGTTCTGGTTCTGTGCCAGTTGCTCGATTTGTAAAGCCCACGGTTCAAACTCACCGGCTTTTATGGGTGGTTTGGCAATGTGGTCCAATACAAACTTCTGTTCCGGCAACTGCGCTACCAATGCTATGGCCGCGGGTAATTGTCTGGGATAAATCAGGATGTCGTAGGTGTAGTTGTACCGGTGCAGTCTTGAGAGGCCATTTAAGAAGGAGTCTCTCAAAAGGAAATTATTATCCGGTTCGTCCTGTACGATATGTCGAAATCCCTTAAGTAGCGGGTAGCGTGAAAAGTATTCCAGCCTTTCTTCAACTCTGGGCAATTGCAGATCGACCCAACCAACCACACCTTTAATGGAGGGATACTTATCAGCCAGGGTTAACAAAAAAAGTGTTTCCTGTTCCGACTGTGCTGCCTGTACTGCAACCGAGCCGGCAATGTCCTGGTTGTCCAGCAGAGCTGATAAATCCCGGGGCAGGAAATCTCTCTTTAGTACCGACATCCGGTCGCTGATCCAGGGATGGGTGAGCGGGGAGTAATGCCAGAAGTGCTGATGTGCGTCTATTTTCACCGTGCTGAATTTAGCAAGATATATCTATAGTTCAACCATAGCCTTAATAACGCCGGTTTCAGGTGCTAGCCAGGTGTCAAAATTTTTGATCATTTGATGAAAGGGAACGCTGTGGTTAATAAAGGAGGTTGTGGGGAAGTTGTGCTCGTTCAATACCGATATAACCTGGGAAAAATCCTCCTTGGTGGCATTACGGCTGCATATTATAGCCGTTTCCTTGGCATGAATTTCCGGATGGCTAAAAGTCAATCTGTCCTGTGAAAGCCCTACCAAAATATACCTTCCTCCATGGGCCATATATCGGGGGCCTGCTTCCAGGGCTCTGCGATTCCCGGTAGCATCGAACACGGCTGTAGGCAGGTCTTTGTCGGTTATTTCTGATAATACCGCCAATGCCTGATCATCTGCCTTAATCACATGGGGTATTCCCATTTCTCCGGAGGCAAATTGCAGTCTTTGTTCATTGACGTCCATGGCGATTGCCTTTGCCCCCATCAGTTGAACCTGCTTCAGTAGCCCCAGACCAATGGGACCACAGCCAATTACCAGTACAAACTCATCTGTTAAAATATTTGCCCGGCGTAGGGCATGAGCGCCGATGGCCAGCGGCTCCACAATGGCCATTTCATCCAGGCTCAAACGCGGGGCCGGAATAAGCAGGTCGGTGGGCAGGCTGATTATTTCCTGCATACCACCGTCGGTATGCACTCCCAGGACTTTCATACTGCTGCAGCAGTTGGATTTACCCCGCCGGCAGGCAATACAGGAGCCACAACTTAGGTAAGGCATTACTACCACGTTATCGCCGGCTTTGAGTACCGGGTGCTGATCGATTTCCAGAATGCTGGCGGCAAGTTCGTGGCCCAGGATGCGAGGATAGCTGAAAAAAGGCTGGTTTCCGGCATAGGCGTGCAAGTCAGTACCGCATATACCGATTTTTCGTATTTTCAAAAGTGCTTCACCCTCCAGTGCTTGCGGGGGGGCTTTTTGTTTAAGCATAAATTTGCCGGGTTCCTGGCAAACGATATAATCCATGGTCGCAGGGGTTTACTTTTGTGGCAGCTTCCTCAATAAAGAGCTGAGAAGTAATTCAAAGTAAATTTGTATAATGCATTTGGATATTCAATATACTAATCCTGTGGATTTAATTATGTTTTGCTGAGATGCCGAAGCTGCCTTTTCAATTTCGACGGGTTTGGGACTTCACTTTTAAGGGTATGGATCAGCCCCTAAAAATCAAAGTGGTTTTGCTGGTTTTATTACTTTGCTGTCAACTCTCTGGGTTCACTAATAACCGGTTTCCCGGAGCTCAACTTGGTGATTGGCATATCTTAAGTAACTCACACCCAAGACTATTGGTGGGCAATCAATCCAACGGTGAGTTTCTTCAGTCAATAGCGTCTGTCGACTGGAAAGAACAACTGGTTGCGAAGAAACAGCAGCGGGTGGAGAAATACCTCAATTTGTGTAAAGAGGATACTGAATGGTTGGTTTCGCGGCTGCAAATGAATTGGAACACCAGGCATAGTGAGGTATATCTGATAGGCGCCAAATTTTCACATTCCGATGGAACAGCACCGGTTCCCACGGTACGATACTCTGGGTCCCGTGATTGGGCCACCGACTATAAGACCCCCGAACTTGATGAGGTAAAGCCCTACCAGGATGATCCGCGTGGGTTGTACCTGCAGCGAAAAGACAACGAGCAATGGGAGTGGGCTACACCTCCAAGTACCGGCCATATCATTGAAAGTATCAACGAGGAGGTGCTGCAGTTGGTAGCTGATGCAGCATTTTTGTACTGGTTAACCGCCGATAAGCGGTACGCTGAATTTGCCACACCCGTATTTTTCCAGTATATGGAGGGCATGTTCCATCGCGATCCACCTACCCAGGTGGATGATTCTGACCAGGCCGGTCTATCTGGCTTGGCCACCTTTGAAGTGATCCATGAGTCCATAGTGGTTTCGCTGGCGTTGGCTTATGATTTTTTGTTCGATTATTTCATCAAAAACCAGCTTGACCTAAAAAATTCCCAGGCAGTATTTCAAAAATGGGGTGATCAGATAATTAAAAATGGGGTTCCCAATAATAACTGGAATCTATTTCAGGCCAGGTTTTTGACATACATCGCCCTGGTTCTGGAAGATAATGAGAATTATTCCAACGGCAAAGGTCGACAGTATTACCTTAGACATACCTTTGATGAATCTTCAGAACGGCAAATCGCCCTGAAGGAGTCGGTGCTGGTTTATGATCAGCAAAATGGCATGTGGCCGGAATCGCCTTCCTATTCTATGCATGTCACTACCACTTTACTGGAGATACTTACCCTGTTGGACCATGCCACCAATGCCGATGAATTGAAGAATTATTCCATAGTTGAAAAAGCAGCTATTACAGCTTTTCAGTACCTTTTTCCTTCGGGTTACACCGTTGGTTTCGGTGATTCCAATCATCGAATTATACCTCCAAAAAACCTGGAGTTGCTGATTTCACATTACAAAAAGTACAGTAAAAGGGAGAAAGAGGAAATGATCACCGGACTGTTACAAGAACTGATAGAAAGCGGTTTGTATGAACGAGGGGGAAGCGGGTTGTTCGAGCTTTTCTTCTATGTGAATGACTTGCCGGAAGAAGCCTCCGATCAAGAGCAAAAGTCATTGGTGTCACCCACCTTTTATGCTCCTAATGTCAGTTGGTTCACACAGCGATTGGGTCATGGCCAGGATGCTTTAATGGTTTCCACCGTGGGGTCCTTTGGAAACCATGCCCATTCCAATGGGATTGCCATGGAACTGTTTGCCAATAACTACGCGTTAGGACCAGATATGGGGCGTGGTATCAGCTACTGGAATCCCGATCACAGGGAATACTACTCCCAGTTCCCGGCGCACAATACGGTAGTGGTGGATGGCATATCCGGCTATCGACCGATGCGTAGTTACCATCCCTTTACCCTGGATAACAGCTTTCCCAAATCAGAGGAGCGTCCTCAATTTGGCAAGGTGACCTTTGGCAAGTTTTCATTTTTTGAACCTAAAACCAGGTCAGACCAGCAGCGGTTAACCACCCTGGTACAAGCCAACTCCCAGCAGGGGTACATTGTGGATGTTTTCAGGTCGAAGAAGGTACAAGACATCATACAAACCCATGATTACCTCTATCACAACCTGGGTCAATCACTGGAATTTATTGACAAAATGAACCAGCCGATGGCATTAGCGCAGACTGACGAATTGAGTACCGTCCATGGGGAGCAGAAAGCCTACAACTATTTCTATGATAAAAGAAAGACCATGTTGGACCGGGATTTCAATGCTTTGTTTACCCTGAAGAGCACTGGACAGCCTGATAATTTGATGCGGTTATGGGTTAAGGGGAGCCTGGCACAGCAGGTTTATTCAGTCATGGGTCCCAAAAGCAGGGCGCTTTCCACAGGAACTGCTCCGGAAGAAGTTTTGGACGCTTCCATCCCGGCGCTGATACTTAGGCGGAAAACAGCAGCCTGGAGGGATCCTTTTGTGGTGGTGTTCAATCCCTATTTCAGTAACCGTGAAAATGTGGTAGAGGAGGTGATCTTTAACCAGGACAGCCTGGGCACACAGGAGATCACAGTGTCCCTGAAAGATGGGAGTCGGGATTTGATGGTAGTGGGTACTTCGGAACGTACTTTGCTGGTACGAGAACAGTTCCTGCAAAACGGTTTGGTCTCCATAACCCGAACTGCAACCAATGCGGCGGTAGCGTTTATTTTTGTTTCCGGAATGAATCTGTTCCAAAGCAACGGCTGGGAGATAATATCAGAGGGAAGCCCTGCCACGGTGACTGTGGAAAGGTTAGCGGATAGCCTGGTGATTCAAAGTGATCAGCCGGTATTGTTAAGAATCCCTAAAACCCCGGAATTTGCCCCCGGTCAAATGAGTATATACCGGAACCAGGAGGTTTCAGCAGTTAGAAATGGTAAATTAAGTCGCTTCAATTCCCATCAGGTGGAGTATCGCATTGCAGAAGTTTATGACAAGGTGGTGATAGCACCGGCACCCAAATAAAGGGAGTGCGGCTGGAGTGACGTAGCACAATAATATTAAAAACAAATAAAACGCAAATTGTGGTAAGAATATGAAAACATCAAATTGCTTAGCTCGGGGATCAATGATTTGGATGGTAACTACCATACTGGTAAGCGCTTTATTGTGGTCATCCTGTCAGCGGCAGCAAGTTGAAGAATCATCCAATGTCATGGAGTCAGATGTAGTGATATACGGCGGTACTTCTGCTGCAGTAACTGCCGCGGTGCAGGTAGTCAAAATGGGAAAGTCCGTGATTATGGTATCACCAGACAACCATCTTGGTGGTCTGACTTCAGGTGGATTGGGTTTTACCGATACCGGTAAAAAGGAGGCTATCGGGGGGCTGGCCAGGGAGTTTTATCACCGGGTATGGCGGCATTACCAGGATGACACGGCCTGGAAGTGGCAGCAACGGTCGGAGTATGGCAACAAGGGACAAGGTACGGCTGCCATTGATGGAGACAAACGGACCCAGTGGATCTTTGAACCTGGTGTGGCAGAACAAATCTTCGAAGATTTCATCGCCGAGAATAACATAACTGTGTACCGGGATGAGTGGTTGGACCGCGAATCCGGGGTAGTAGTAGAAAATGGAAATATCCAATCCATTACCACCTTAAGTGGCAGGACTTTCAACGCCAGAGTATTTATAGATGCCACTTATGAAGGTGACCTGATGGCGGCTGCAGGTGTTTCATACCATGTGGGAAGGGAAGCCAACGAAGTATACGGTGAAACCTGGAATGGCATCCAGGTGGGTACGTTACACCACAAGCATTGGTTTATGAGTGACATTTCACCCTATAAAAACCCAGGTGATCCCTCCAGTGGCGTATTGCCCCTGATTTCTAATGAGGATCCCGGGATTAAGGGTCAGGGCGACAAACGGATACAGGCCTATTGCTTCAGGTTGTGTATGACCAATCATGCTGATAACCGCAAACCGTTTCCCAGGCCGGTAAATTATGATTCTGCCCGGTATGAACTGTTGGCCAGGGTATTTGCCACCGGCAGGCGTGATCACTTTGAAAAATTCGATCCCATACCCAATAGAAAAACCGACACCAATAATCACGGCCCGGTAAGCAGCGACTATATAGGAATGAACTACGATTATCCGGAAGCAAGTTACCAGCGCAGAGCAGAAATTATTGAAGACCACAAAAACTATCAGCAGGGGTTACTGTATTTTATCTGCAATGATCCCAGTGTTCCGGCAGACATACAAACTGCTTATCGGGAATGGGGGTTGGCTAAGGATGAATTTGTAGACAATGATAACTGGCCGCATCAGTTGTATATAAGGGAAGCCCGGCGCCTGATTGGCGAATATGTGACCACCGAGCACGATATTACCAGTGCTTACGATACTCCGGAGTCGGTTGGAATGGGATCGTATGCCATGGATTCTCACAACGTTCAGCGATATATTAAGTCGGATGGATATGTGCAAAACGAAGGAGACATTGGCACTAAAGTGGAAAAACCGTATAGAATATCCTACGGTTCGCTTACACCCAAGAAAGAAGAATGCGAAAACCTGCTGGTACCGGTTTGCGTTTCTTCCAGCCACATTGCCTTTGGGTCAATCAGAATGGAGCCGGTCTTTATGATACTGGGACAAAGTGCCGCCACTGCTGCTGTTTTAGCGATCGATGAAAATATTGCATTACAAGATTTATCCTATAAAAAGCTTAGATCCAGGTTGCTGGAAGATCAGCAGGTACTGGAGTTGCAATAAAAACTTACAGGTAATTTTAGCAAAACATTAGAAAAACCACCATATCATGAAAAGAAGATCATTTACCAATAAAACGATAATGGGGGCTCTGGCCCTGCCTGTGATGCCCGGTCTAGAAGCCGGTAACTGGTTGTCGGCTACTCCGCCAGTAGCTACCAAAGTGCCACTAGGAGTAGATGTACATTCGGTGCGTGGTATGAACTGGAAAGCAAAACAACTAATGGAGTATGTGATTGGCCTGGAAGTAAACTCCGTGCTGCTAAACGGGCTGGACTATTTTGAAAGTCTGGACGAAGCTTATCTGAAGACCCTGAAAAAATTAATGGATGAGAACCAAATAAGCATTTATTTTGGGGTAGGTGGGCTTAGCGTTAATTCACCATCATATTCCGATAAATTTGGCACTCCCAAAGAGTTGATCCAGCAAGGGATACGGATGGCAAAGATCTTCGGAACCCCCTCTGTGAACTGTAAGATAGGGAGTCACAGGGACAGGCATACAGATGGTGGGATCCAGGCCAGAATGGAAGAGCTGATCGGGGAGCTTCGAGGGATGAGGTCACAAATTCAGGATGCGGGAATCAAGTTTGCCGTGGAAAATCATGCCGGAGATATGCGTTCCGAGGAGGTACTGGAAGTAGTGGAAACCGTGGGCACCGATATCTGCGGAGTTATGCTGGACCCGGGTAATGCAGTTTGGGTTATGGAAAACCCCGTGCATCAGCTGGAAAAACTGGGAAAACATGTGCTTTGTACCAGCATCCGCGATTATCGCATCTGGGAATCAGAGAACGGCGCTACCCTGAGCTGGACAGCTATTGGTGAGGGAGCCATGGACTTTGTGAAATATACCGAAAGGATGTCAGAATTATGCCCGGGGGTGCCTCTACAAATTGAAACCATATCAAATCTAAGCCTGGAAATACCATTTCTAACCGACAAGTTTTGGGAAGGCTACCCTGACCTGAAAGCCTATCACCTGCAGGAATTTTTTTTAATGCTGCGGGATAAAAATTCCGTTGAGATTCTCATTAATTCGAACCTAAACAATTCCTCCGGGCTTGCTCAACAGGACCAGAAACTGGAATTGATCAAAAGTATCAATTACCTAAAAGAAAACTGCCCGGCCATTCAGTAGTGAACCAGGGTCCGGAGGTGCCGGGTTTGGTTTGTCCGCCATTCAAAATCATCTGGCTACCAACCGTAGTGCCGCATAGGGCATTTCCGTTTGGTATCTGAATGCCCCGGGCCTTACCGCCTCCTCAGACATGATGGTCATATTCCAGGTATCGATGACCTCCAGGGTATAACTATTTGGCCCTGCAAGATCCAATTCGATATACTGAGCGGAATCTGCTGTATAACTCAAATAGTATTCCCCTTCTTTGGAGAAAGTATATACGTTGTTATTGAGTTGTTTTACCAGGGTACCATCATGCTTGTCCGGAATGTTATCAGGTACGGTGAGGCCTGATAGAGAAATTATATCGGGGCTCATTTCGGTGACCGGTGCCTGCTCCATTATACATTTAAAGAATGCGATCCTTTCGGGGCTTTCTCCCATCAGGGTTCCACCTTTTGCCCACCAACGTACTTCGGTCTGATCATCGGAATCGTTTCTAAAAGTATCCCCGTGAGTGCCATACGAGCCACTCAGTCCAGCCTTCCAGAAATAGCTGGTCATTTCCTGGGCACTTAAATTTCCCCAGCCACTCGGAACGTCTCCTTCATAGCGCATTTCATCAAACAGTACTGGCTTGCGGTACTGGTTGCGCCATTTTATAATGTTGAAGAAGTAATAGGTCTGGGTACTGGCATGCGTAATCCAGGGACGTGAATGATCGTAGAAATGACTTTCATCACTGTACCAATTATGTATCCCCCGAAAGCGCTGATGAGGATCTTCAGTTTGTAACAGGTTTCCGATTCCCTCCCAGTCTATGGCCTCTTTAAATCCTGGTATGTCCCATTCATTGGCCAGGGACCACCAGATATTTCGATATGCGGAAAGACGGGCAATCATATAACGAACATATCTTTGGTTCATTTCATTTCCCATTTCAGCATATCCCCAATCGTCGTAAGGATGAAAAAGGATCACATCTGCCTGAATTCCCATATCCATAAGCTGTTTAATCCTGTGGTCAAAATTTCTGAAAAATTCGTAATTAGGCTGAGCAGGATCATTTTCTTCACCTTTTTCCTTAAATGGAAGAAGCCATGGTTCGGTATCGTTGCCGTACCGATAGTGCTTGGGAAAGACACACATGCGTATCTTGTTAAACGGGGAAGTGGCGAGGGTTTTAATTGTGTGTTCCTGAATACTCTGTTTAACACTGGTCCACTGGTAAGCAGTGGTGCCAACGATATAAAATGGAGATCCATCTGCGTATTCAAAATAGAAGGTATTTACTATTTTGAGGGGGCCATGGTTATTTCCAGTGGGTCCAATACACAAAAATGAGCCATTCTGATCATTAAGGTCCGGTTGATTGCTTTTGGTAAGGTAGGTCCATTCACCCGGCTGATCCGGTGAAAAACGTATTTTATAGGTTCCATTACCATCATAGAACCCCGGTACAGTTAGCGATTTTGAACCATTGGAGAATTTAGCCTCCAGGAAATTATCCATATAGGGATTGCCCTGGGTGGGTCCGGTTAGCGTGATTTCATAAACATCCCACTGTTCAACTTTTACTAATTCAGTTGGTTGACAGGAAATTATAAAAAATGAGACTACATAAGTAAAGAGTAAACGGGTTGGTAGGTTGGTATTTATTATCATGACAGGAATAGCTGTTAGTGTTCTCATTGATGGTCTTATCCTGACAAGGATAGGCTAGCAAATAAACAAATACCAGTCGATTATTATTAAAAACCTATTATATTCCTAGCTTTAAAGTCACTCTTCCCACATTGATCCAGCTAGGTAAACTAGTGTTGATGGTTAGCTCTGAGCTGGTGCTTCTGTCGATATTCTCTGGGAGTCATGTTATTCTTTTTCTTGAAAGCTGCATTAAACCTGCTGATGGAGTTAAATCCGGACTGGTAAGCTAAACTGGTAATGCTCTCGCTGGTAATGGTCAGTTTCCTTTGTGCGTACAGCACCCTTTGTTCTATCAAATGGTTTGAAATGGTGCAATTGAAAGCCTTTTTGAAAATAGCATTGGCATAGTCCGGATGCAGCCCTGCTTCTTTGGCAACATCACTTACCTTGATCGGTTCAGTAAAATTCCCGGCAATGAACATTGCCATTCTCTCTACCAGGCTGATGGGAGGGGGGTCAACTTTATAGATGGATTGATTTGAAGAAAGAGTTTTCAATGCAAATCTTTTCAAAAACGCACATATCTCCAGTGTGCAAATGGCATATAGTTCCAGGTCATTCCGCCCCAGATCATGAGTCCATCTTTCGAATTGCCCCAAATCACAATGGATGTCCGACTGATCAACGGTTTGCACTTCACCTTTAAACAATACGTTCAGAAATACTTTAGGCAGTTGCCATTCCAACAACATGGAAAAAGGAACGGTAATTACATAATAGGGGGCACCCTTGCTAAAATCTACAATTTGATGAGGCATCAGAGCCCAGAATACCACTGTGGTACCCTTTTTTAGCTTAAATTTCTGATTGTGGATCAGGTAGGTGATCGAGCTATGCGGTAGAAAATTGATCTCAATTTCGTTGTGCCTGTCGGGCCGCTTCATAAGGTTAGGGCGCCAATGCTGGCAGGTAAGGCCATACGGCTTAAGATCCTGCCGACGCTCATCGAATTTCATTAGCATCTCGGAAAATGATAGTTTTTTATCCTAATATTAGTGGATTATGTTTTAATACTATAAGATTTTTGGTACATGCAAGCTTTTAGATATTTACCGTATTTCCTGTCGCTATTGTTGACCTCCAATTCCGGGACGCTGATATCACAACCACAGGAGAAAGTAAGACTGTTCGTTTTAACGGATATTGAGAACGAACCGGATGATGCCCAGTCCATGGTTCGACTGTTGTGTTATGCCAACCATTTTGAGATTGAAGGATTGGTAGCCACTACCTCTATTTGGATGCAAAATGAAGTAGCGGATTGGAGAATTCACGAAATCGTTGATGCTTATGAAAAAGTGAAGGATAATCTCGAGGTACATGAATCGGGATATCCGGCAGCGGCTGACCTGCGGGCGGTGATAAAAAAAGGCATCTCCCAATTCGGCATGGCCGGGGTGGGGGCAGGCAAGGATACCGAGGGCTCCGACTGGTTAATCGAGGCCCTGGAAAAAGAAGACCCCAGGCCATTGTGGGTCTCGGTGTGGGGTGGTGCCAACGTATTGGCACAGTCGCTGTGGAAACTAAAACGAACCAAGTCCCAGTCGGAGTTGGAAAGGATCGTTGAAAGAATAAGGGTTTACACCATCTCTGACCAGGATAATGCGGGCCCCTGGATCAGAAAAAATTTTCCTGACCTGTTTTACATAGTCAGCCCCGGATTCCAGGAAAATGGTGGTGGACAATATCATTATGCTACCTGGTCGGGTATCTCAGGCGATAAGTTCCACGGCCGTTTTGACGGGCCTGACTTCACTATTGTCGATAATCCGTGGTTGGATGTTCATATTCGCAATGATCATGGTCCTTTGGGAGCAGAACATCCGCACACTGAATATCTGATGGAGGGCGATACTCCATCCTTTCTGGGATTGGTTTCAAACGGTCTGAATGACCCGGAGCATCCCAATTATGGAGGCTGGGGTGGCAGGTATGAATTATATATCCCGCCGTACAGGAAATATCTCCACGAGCCGGAAACGAGGCCCATCTGGACCAATACCCAGGATGAGGTGTACAGTACACTTACCAAAAGGCATCACACCAGCAACCATGCCACTATTTGGCGATGGAGACAGGCTTATCAGCACGACTTTGCAGCACGTATCGATTGGAGTAACAGCGGAGAATACTCTGGCGCCAACCATCCTCCGGTGGCCCGGTTGACACACCCCAATGAATTGACGGTCAGGTCAGGTGAAGAGCTGGTACTTGATGCATCTTCTTCATCAGACCCCGATGAAGATGGATTGACCAGTGAATGGATATTGTACAAAGAGGTTGGCACACTCAATGCCGATCAGCTTGAGTTAATCAAAAAAGAAGAACACAGGGCAGCATTTAAGGCCCCGGAGGTGGAAACCGCTAAAACAGTGCACGTAATTGTAGCGGTCACAGATGATGGAACCCCTTCACTTACCAGATACCAACGCGTAATTATCAATGTTCTTCCTGGTGAAACGGATTAGCCTGATCGGGTTGGGGCTATTGCTGGTAGCTGGTTGCCACGGGCAATCCAAGCCCAGCTGAACAAACAAGATCGACTTTACCGGATGAATTGACGTTATTGCAACCATCGATGACCCAGTTAAGCACATTAGTATTAGGTTTGGGAGGGCTTTGGTTAGGTACCGAACTGGTCATTAGGGGTGCTTTACGCATTGCCAACTATTATAACCTCTCCCAGGTATTTATTGGTCTTACCATATTGGCCATTGGCTCTGATCTCCCGGAATTGATGGTGGCAATTAAGGCATCCGCACTGCAGGTACAGGGAAAAGAGGCATCCGGTTTGATCATTGGCAATTCCATAGGCAGCTGTTTAAACCAAATCACCATTGTGTTAGGTATTGGAGGAGTGATAGGCTATCTCACATTATCCCGAAAATCTGTAAAACGGGATGGGCTGGTATTAATGGGGGTTATGATATTGTGGTTTCTGGTAGGTTATGACGGACAGATTTCCAGAATAGAAGGAATTTCATTGCTTACGGTATATGTGATATATTATCTGATGCTTCTCTATGGGGAGAAAGTACCTCAAAGGTTGAAACAAGATTTGCCTAAGCGCATTTGGCAAGAGCTGATATTTTTGGCAGGGGGAATGTTATTGGTGATAATTGCTTCGGAAATGGTAGTTAAAAGCGCTATTTCGCTGGCGGAGCTATGGGGGGTGTCGCAGTCATTTGTGGCCATAGTTTTTATAGCACTCGGTACCAGTTTACCGGAATTGGCCTTGTCAATTAGTGCCTCCATAAAAAAAGCTCCCGGGTTATCCGTGGGCAATATTATCGGTAGCAATATTTTCGATCTTTTAATACCTGTGGGGATCGGAGCCACCATATCAGAGCTTACGGTGGAGTCGAACCTGCTCTTTAGGGATCTTGTTTTTTTATTTATAGTGACCGGAATTGTGCTGATCTTTTTTTCCAAAACCAAGGGCTTACAGAAGAAGGAAGCTGTCAGTCTGATCGCGCTTTACATTGTGTACATTGGGCTGAAAACCGCTGGTATGTAGATCCTTCATTGATGTTATGTTGATAAGGATCAGTTAAACCAGGATCTATGTCATTTTAATTACTCCTGACGAAGGTTAATTTCATCGTTACCGCTATCAGGTGGTCTAGAGAAACACGGGGATTTCCCGGGAAGTTTCTTCTGGAATTACAGCGTTTTTAACAAACTACAAATCCGTGTCATCTCTGATAAAAACAATTTTAGTTCCTTTTGATTTTTCTTCATTTTCGAAGGCTGCAGTGAGCACAGCTATTAGCTTTGCCCGCGAGCTACAGGCCAGTGTGCTGTTATTGCACGTTGTTGATGTGCTGGACTATGGCAGTTTTAATCTATTGGATGAAAGCCAGGGAGACAGCTATCAGGTTCTTACGGAAAAGATTGCCAGCAAAACGCTCAGTCAATTTGTCAAGTCTTTGGACCATCAGGGAGTTGACATCAAGTCCAAGGTTTGTGTTGGTCATGTGCATCACAAGATCATTGAGGAGAGTGATTCGATAGCGGCAGATTTGATCGTTATGGGTACTCATGGCGCCTCAGGGATGGATAACCTGTTGGGGTCCACTACCAGAAGAATGATCAGAACCTCTCAGGCGCCCGTTTTAACTATCCATGAGGAATTGAGATTTGAGAGCATTAAGCGAATTGCCTTCGCCTCCAGTTTTAACCAGGAATACACATTTTCTTTTCCTACCATATACCAGTTCATGGAATTGTTCCGCGCTGAATTGTTCCTGGTAAAAGTTGTTACTCCTGCAGATTTTGAAGCCACCTACTACAGCAGGAAAATCATGGACGATTTTGCACGGGAATTCTTAATTAAAGATTACCGGATACAGGTAGTCAACGCACCTTCTGTTGAGGATGGACTGGACTGGTTTTGCTCAGATGCTGACATTGATTTACTTTTCATGACTACTCACGGTAGAAAAGGGCCGGCGCGATTGATTACCAAGAGTCATACCGAGTCCACCGGCCAGCATAGCGGATGTCCGGTGCTGAGCATTAGAATGATGAAGGTCAAGCAAAGAAAAGGTGTAATATTCCCCGACTAGCCGGACCTGCAGGTCTCCTTCGGCGGCTGAATCCAAATAATCTACAGGTCAGAATTTTTGGTTGAATTCTGTTTTTGTTGTTTTTCCTGCTTCTTGAAGTATTTGCGAAATAGAAAATGATCGCGCATTGCCTCCAGGTTTTCATTTAAAAGTATGGTGCTTTCCCGAATGTTTTCGATGCTTTCTTTCATATCATTAGTAATGGTGCTATCATAAAGCAGGGCATTCAGGGGCCCCTCAGCATCCTCTGAGGTTATGGCGGAGGTAGCTTCTTTTAGTTCTGCAGTCACCTGGTGCAGATTTCTACTGGCTTCATCCAGACGGGTCACCACCGACGTCATTTCTGAGGTAATGGTGGTATCGCTGGCGATCAGGTTTAGCAGGTTATCCTTTTGATCGAGGTTGTTAGCAATTTCATTCAGGCTATTGATAAAATTAGCTGAGTTGGCGGTTGCCCGCTCCAGGTTGGATAAGCTGACCTTAAAACTACCCACCAGAGACGAGTCTGTCAACAAAGCGGTAATAGCTCCTTGTCCTTCATTGATGTATTTGGTGGTGGTCAGAAGGTTTCTGGAGAGAATGGCAATATTTTCGTTGGTGCTGCTGAGGGTGCTCAGGATATCATCGGTTTCGGTACGGCGATAGGAGGCAATACGGTCCATATGTTCAACCGGAGGGAAATCACCACTTCCCGGGCCAATATTTATCAGCATATTCCCAACCAGACCATCGGAGCCGATTCCAGCCAGGGCATCCTTTTTTATATACTGCCTTACCTTGGTATCTATTTTCATGAATACCTCCACCGTGGAATCAGAGAGTATGGACAGTCTATCTACGGTACCGACATTGATTCCTGAAAATCTTACGTTGTTACCGGCCTGGAGGCCATTGACATTTTTAAATACCGCACTGATCTGAAAAGTATTGCCGAAAAGGTTTTGTTTGCTTCCTATCAAATAAACAGTTACCACAAACATGGCCAACGCAATGGTTACCATTAGTCCAAGCTTGAAATTGCTACTGGTTTTTTGCTTCATGGTTCAATCACTTAAAGAATGCCTGCACCTGGGGATCTTTACTTTTGTAAAGCTCCTCATAGGTGCCTTCTATGTAGTTCTGTCCATCAATCAGCAGGATCATGCGATTGGAAATAACCCGGGCACAATCCATATCGTGCGTTATAATAATTGATGCCGTCTGTCTTTGCCGCTGAATGTTTAATATAAGTTCGATAATTTCCTTAGCGGTAATGGGGTCCAATCCGCTGGTAGGTTCATCATACAAAATAATTTTTGGATCAAGGATTAGTGCCCTGGCCAGTGCTACCCTTCTTTTCATTCCGCCGGAAAGTTCACTGGGCATCAGATCGATGGTATGCCTAAGTCCCACATTGTCCAGGGCATCCTCTATTAGGTTGGAGGATGAAGAGGTTATTTTATCGAGGTGCCTTCTCAGTGGAAATTCAAGATTCTCTCTTACCGTCATGGAATCATAAAGGGCGCTTCCCTGAAAGAGGAAACCAATCTCAGTTCTCAATTGATCCAGTTCCTCCTGGTCCAGAGTGGTTATGTCTTTACCCAGTATCATTATTTGACCCTCATCTGGTTCCATTAAACCCACCAGGCATTTGATCAGCACTGATTTGCCGGAGCCGGATTTACCGATTATTACCAGGTTTTCCCCCATGAAAAGTTCCATATTAAATCCGTTCAACACATGATTGTTGCCAAAGGACTTTTGGAGGTCTCTTACCAGCAGCACTGGCTCAACACTGGCAGGCATGGATTGATGAGAAACCCTGGATATGGGACTGTCTTTCATGTTATTTAAAGCTCGTAGAATACATCCGCTACCAATACCGCTAGAAAGTCTATTACAAACAAGATCATCGAGGCAATCACCACCGCTGAGTTGGCAGCCCGCCCTACTCCGGCGGTACCTTTTTCTGCTTTGTATCCTTTATAACATCCTACCAGCCCAATGGCAAACCCAAAAAAAAATGACTTTACCGTAGCCGGCAGAATATCGCTGAAATCAAGATGGGCAAATACCTGGTTGAAGTAGAGTTGCCAGGTGACCGCCCCTTTGAGGTTTTCCACCAGGTAACTTCCGGTCATGGCTATAAAATCGGCCAAAATCACCAATATGGGAATCATGATGGTAGTAGCCAGAATTCTGGTTACAATCAGATATCGAAAGGGGTTGGTACCTGATACTTCCATGGCATCAATTTGCTCGGTCACCTTCATGGATCCAAGTTCGGCCCCTATACTGGAGCCTATTTTCCCAGCGCATATAAGTGCGGTAACTACTGGTCCAATTTCCCGTACGATCGATATACCAACCATGGATGGCATCCACGCTTCCGCGCCGAACTCTACCAAAGTTGGCCGTGTTTGCAATGTCAACACCAGGCCCATAATGAATCCTGTAACTCCCACCAGTGGAAGTGTTTTGTATCCAAGCAAAAAGCACTGTTTGAAAAACTCCTGGAATTCGTATGGTGGTTTGAATACCTCCTTTAAAAATCGAATGGCAAACCGAGTAATAGCCCCTGCTTCAATAAAATAAATTCTGAGCGGTTCAAACAGGTAATTTGGCAACATGCAATCTGATTACTTTTGTCACAAACTACTTGATACAGGTCAATTATACTCCTGTCAGGATCACCTCAAACTATGATTTAAGTCACCTAAATGAATTAAAGTATCACCAAGCCGTGGTACTTATTTCGTTTCAAGTGGAAAGTCCAGAGCTTCAATTAGTGCTTTATCACGTTGGTAGATATCCGGTCTAAACTGTAAAGTTTCGTTGCTGTCGATCCAGGAAGTCCAATACAATACATATACAGGAATCGATTTTGAGAGTTCTATTTCGAATGGGCCGGTACTATTATTGGCGATGGTTTCCAGGTCCAGCTGGTTCCATTCAGGCTCATCCCGCAACAGCAGATCCGCCAGCTCAAATGGATCTTTTACTCTAATACATCCCCGGCTAAAGGTTCGGTTGGTTTCACTGAACAGGCTTTTATCAGGAGTATCGTGTATATAAATCGCATGGGGATTGGGCATTATGAATTTGATCTTTCCCAGGGCATTATGTGGTCCCGGTGTTTGGCGTAATAGATAGTTAAAATCATTTGTTTCCAGATCGGACCAATTGATGTTATGGTAAGGCACCACCTGATCCCTGTGATCGAGAATCTGAATATTGTTACGCTCAAGATAGCTTGCAGGATCCTGTTTTAACAGGATCTCCATTACCACTGACTCAGGAAGGTACCAGTAAGGATTCAGTACTATCAGGGATAATTCAGCAGCCAATGCAGGGGTTGCCCGGTACGGGGTTCCTATAACTACCGGACGGCTAAATACTACTTTATCCTCTTCCATGACGTTAAGACTAAAATCCGCAATATTTACTAGGATATACCTGGAGCCAAGGTCATTGGGTAACCATCGCCAACGCTCCAGGTTTGCCGCTATGGTGAGAAGATTCCTGGTGAGTGAGGTGTCAGCATCCAAAACAGACCGCTTTTGGGTGCTATCATGATAAAGCTTCCTATATCTGGCCAATGCTTTTTTAAGCTTTGCATATCCTGGGTGATTAGGTTTTAACAATTCAAGGCTTTCGGAGATATTGCGCTCTTCAAGGGCTTCTGTCAAATAGTCCCAAAACTCCACCTCGAGTTCCCTACAGGGAACGTACCATTGCTGGTTGACATCGTCCGGACAGATTTTTCCCAGGTACAAATGCTTGGCATAAGTGAGATAGGCATCGGTAAAAAGTATATCCAAACGTGCGGATTCTTGTGGGTACTGCTTGGGTTTTTTGATCCTTAACCGAATGGTTCTAATGGTCTGAAGGTGATAATCCAGAGGGTTAAGGCCTTCCAGGTCCGCAGACTCAATTTTAAAAATCAGACGTTTTGCATTAACAGTTATTCTATTGTGATCAATCCAGGCTGGCATATATTGGCGATGCTGGTAAAATTGCTGTACCAGGTCAAATGAAAAGATAGATTCACCATCCAGGCTATGCGGGTCCTGAATTTTAACTGAAAGAAGTTCCCGCTGGATGGCAGAAATGGTAGAGTCCGAGGAATCGTACAAAGGCTGCTGGCCACTACACAACAGGGTAAAATTAATTGTCAACAGGGTCATAAGTATCTCGTAGAGGTACTTGATCATGGTTGATTTATAGCTGGACATTTCTTATTTCCCCGGATTTCATCAATGAATACTTAGCGGCAGCCGGACCGATAATCTCATGGATAATGGTGGCACCCATAATAGTGGCCAGCAATAATTCCGTAATTGACTGGTATTGCGGTAACTGATAGATATTCAATATCAGGCCAATTACAATACCTGCCTGGGGGAGCAGACCTCCGGCAGTATACCTCTGCACCATTACAGGAGCATGAGCTAGTTTGCCACCCAGATAAGCACCTGACACTTTGCCTATGGTACGCAGCAAAACGAAAACAAAAATTAGTCCACTGGCCTTTGGAATGGTTGAAACATCCAGCAACAGGCCACTAAAAACGAAGAAAACCAGAAAGATAAGATCTTCAGTATAGCGAGTCAGTATTCTAAATATAGTACGATGGTGTTGACTTTTGTTAACTACAACTACTCCCATGATCATTACTGTCAGGATGTGATCGGTTTTTAATACATTAGCTACTCCGGTACACACCAGCAGTAATGCAAGAATGAGAACCATCCATTGTCCTTCCCTGGTAATTTTAAAATAACCGGCAGTTGCATCCATAATTACTGCCATAATCACCCCAATAAGCATCGCCATGAATATTTCAAATAAGGTTTCTAAAACGCCTGATACAAAAGTGAATATTGAATCACCGGTGAATATGGTAACTGCTCCTAAGGTTATACTGAACAAAACGATCCCAAGTACATCATCCAGCGCAGCCACCCCCATAATGGTGTCTGATACATTTCCCCTGGCTTTATATTGATGAATAACCGCCAAGGTTGCTGCCGGTGCGGTAGGGCTGGCCAGAGCCCCCAGTAGGCATGCCAATAACCATATATCCGGCAGATCAAAGGGCATTGCAGCACTTCCCATCCATCCCCATATGAATACCGCAGAGGCGATAAGTATAAACGGAAAAATACTGGCCAGCAAAGTAATATTAATGATCTCTCTGCGGTGTTTTTTCACTACAGACCACTTTAGTGCACCACCCACTTCAAAAGCAATAAATGATAAACAAACATCCATCAGCGGTTCGATGGTTTCAGGCATCTCAGGGCTGATCAGGTTCAAAGTATTTGGGCTGAATAATACTCCTGCCAGTATATAACCGATGATCTTGGGCAAACCGAATCTCTCCAATGCCCAACCAAGGGAATAGCCTGCCATTAATAATAAACCTATGGTCAACAAGAGATTCACAGGTACCGGTAACTGTTGTTAATTAGATCAATTGAATTTTGTAAAATCCATTAACACTAATTATGACTAAGGCTTGCTGCGCTGTTGACAAGCGTCATTGAAAATGATCGAACTCACTAATAACTTAATTGTGTAAAAGATGTTGAACCATAAAAGTTAAAACAACATGTCACTTATTAAACGACCCAAAAAAGAAAATCCTACCGTCCGCTCCATGTTTAACCAGTTATGGGACATGGATGATTTTTTCACCAGCGATTTGTTCAGGCAAAAAGTGCCATCGGTTAACGTATCGGAAACAACCAATGACTTTACGGTAGAGGTAATGGCTCCCGGCTTATCCAAGAAAGATTTTAACATTTCTATTGATGATAATTGTCTTACTGTATCTTCTGAAAAGGAAGAGCAATCGGAAGAAAAGGAAAAGCACTATACCCGTAAGGAGTACAGTTACAGCGCTTTTGAAAGGTCTTTTAACCTTCCGGATAGCGTCGATAAGGATGCGGTGAATGCCAGGTATCAGGATGGCGTTTTGAAGATAACTCTGGAAAAAACCGCCCAGGCCAAGAAGGAACAACCTAAAAACATTGAAATCAGTTGATGATATTCAGCGACCGTCCGGAATCTGTTTAAGATTCCGGACGGTAAAGTTTCCGGCCTCCAAAATGCACCTTTGACTTATAAAATTTTAGTTATGTTACATTATCATATATTTAAAGGCAGACCATTATTGGTGGTATTATTAATTACTCAGGTGCTTTTATCCGGATGCGGTCAGGGGCGTGGGTTTGCTTTGCCGGAAGGGAATATAAAAGCTGGAGAATCCGCGTTTACTATATACAATTGTAATGATTGCCACAGCATTGGTGCCATACAATTCACCGGATCCGGCGATGATTTACACATACCCCTGGGAGGGGAAACCACCAAGCTCAAGACCTACGGAGAACTGGTTACCTCGGTAATTAACCCCTCGCATAAGGTAGCAAAGGGATACCAGGGTGCAGTAGATTCAGGTAACGAAATGAGGAAATATAATGATATTATGACCGTGCAGGAGTTAGTAGATATTGTAACATTCTTGCAGTCAGAGTACCATTTCGTAGAACCTGAAACCCATTATCCATACTATTGAGCCGCTGGTTGTTGCTACTACAATTTTTTGTAAAGTAAAAAAGATTGCCGCCCCTGTCGGGACGACAATCTTATTAAACTAACCAAACTAAACTAAACTATTCTTTTCCGATTTGCTACTGGTTGCCCCAGGTAGTGGTTAACAAACGGAGCCAATTCTTGCTGCATACATTGGTGATATCATTTTCGGAATATCCTCTGGCAGCGAGTAATGATGGAAATTTTTGGATATCTGCTATGGTATTCATGTCATAAGGGGTTTGTTCCAAACCAAACAAGCCATCGAGGTCACTGCCAAATCCGATATGGTGGCTGTTTCCGGCAATCTGGCAGATATGGTCGAAATGATCTATTAGTTTTTCCAGGTCGATCCCCAGATCTTTGGGGTTGTCTTGATTCATACGGAACCCGGGGTGCAACATCCAGGTATCCAGTGCACCCCCGATGACTCCACCTCTTTCGATTATTTTGCGAATCTGGTCGTCGTTAAACTGCCTTTCTCCAGGCACCAGGCTTCGGCAATTCTGGTGACTTGCCAGTACCTGTCCCTGAAAGACGTCCAGGGCCTGGTAAAAGCCGTCGTCGGTAAGGTGAGTTAAGTCCAGCAGCATGTCTGTTTGATTCATTTCTTTTAACAGGGCCTTGCCCAGGGCAGTAAGCCCTTCACCATTGGAATGGGTTCCCGCTGCATATCTTCCAGGACCATAATGCGAAAGCCCTATTGATCTTAAACCTTGTTCATAGTACTTGTGGAGGTAGTCCAGGTCAACAATGGAGTCAGCTCCTTCCAATGCCAGAATGTAACCAACCGGCAGCTTTGAATCAGGCGCCTGTTGCCAGCGTTGAAGGTGTTGATTAAGACCTTCCACTGAATTGATTTGTATCATTTCCCCCATTTGCTCCATAGCCTGATACCAGGCAAGCTGGGCCTGGCCGTTGGCATAAGCTTGTGCTGGTGAAAACCAGCCCGGTAAACTCATGGTTGCAATTGATCCGCCACGCTGATCGACCCGAGAAATGATAGTGGCAAAAACCAGGGCTACGTTCCCTTCCCTTAACTCAGGAAGTGCGACTGTTCCTTTGCCCCGATCCTGGAAGTCGTCCAGGGCTAATGCCAGCTCTCTTTGCCGGATGGTTTCCACCGGCATGGTGAGATCCCGGTTTAAGGTCATGGCATTGGTAGCCAGATCCAAATGTGCATCTACCATCAGGAAATTATTACTCATCATCTTTTCCATTGTGGTTTATCCGCTGCGAAGACACCCTGTTGGCAGAATCCCTTTTATCATTGGCATATTTGGCCGAGAGCCGGCTGATATCGAATGAAAATTTTTCAAAAGCCTCCTCCCATTGCTTTGCTTCCTCCGGGGTATAGTCATAAAACCCCTTCCCGTTGAAAATGCCGTTTCCTCCTTTAGTAGCAATATCATCGATCAGTTTGGGCACGTAAGTTTGGTTGCTCAGGGTAGGGAAGAGGTCCTTCATTACCTTGTGATAAGCCTGCAGGCCTGTCAGATCCATGTAACGGAAAAGTCCGCAGAATGTCATCCAGTGCCCGGCGTCATTTTTGCAGGCCCGGTCCACATCTTCGATAGTGGCATATCCGTTTTCAACCAGATAAAAAGCCTCCCTGTACATGGCATACATGATCCTGTTGGTGATAAAACCGCGTATATCTTTTCTGACCAGGGTGGGTTCTTTTCCCCAGCGACAAGCAATTCGAGATAGCTCTTCTCCCATTTTCACGTCACTGAATTCTCCACAAACGATCTCTAAAAATTTGGTAGTGTAAGCAGGTTCCGCCCAGTGCATACCGAAAAACCTATGGGGGAGCTTTACCAAAGTTTGCAATTGACTGATAGGAATGGCAGAGGTATTGGAAGTAATGATTACCCGGTCATTCACTTCCCGCTCGATTTTGCGATACACCATCTTTTTTATGTCAACCTCTTCAATGACACATTCCATTACCAAATGACAATCTCCCAGATCGTGGTAGTCTTCGGTTACCGTGAAGTTTTTCAGTAATTCAGCAGGTAGTTTTTCTGTAAATTGCTGGTGATGGGACTCTGCCAATGACTTCTCGATGCGAGCGGGACCTTCAAGGTCAAGTTTGGATCTGGTAGGTATTAGCGCGACTACATTTTGTTCGTTCAAAAGCAGAGCGGTAGCTATGCTACTTCCCATGTGACCCAGGCCTACTACACCTATTGTAAGATTATTTTCCTCTTCCATATATGATTGATTTACCTGGTGTGCGATTCCAGCTAACTAACTTGTAACCAAAGCTGCTGTAGATCAATATAACTGAATACAGCAGCAGCAGTAGCATCATGCCGGCATTGCCACCAAACTGCATGTTAATCTGTGCATACACCGGGGGTAAAACAGCACCCCCGGCTATCGCCATAATTAGCATGGCTGAAGCGGTTTTAGTGTGTGCCCCCAAACCTTTGAGAGCCAATGGCCATATACAGGGCCAGTTCAATGAGTTGCAAAATCCCATAAAAATAAGAAAGGTCACAGAAATCAGTCCGGTGGTGGCCAACGCCCCAATGGTAAACAATATTCCCAGGGATGAGCAGACTACCAGTGCCCGGTTTTGACTAATGTATTTCGGGATGAATAATGTACCGCAGAGATAGCCTGCCAGCATCGAATAGATGATATAGTGTACAAAAGGTTGAGATTCCAGGGTGGTGAATCCCATGCTAACTCCGTAGGGTATGATGTAATAGCTGGTAATGGCTTCGGTGCCTTCTGCACAAAATAGTGCTGTCGCTCCCAGTATTAGATTTGGGAAACTCCATACACTGGTGCGGTTCGACCCGGTAGTATCTTTGTTGTCTGTTTCTTCATTGACCTCAGGTAATTTTACAAACCAAATAAGCAGTGTAATTATTACCAATGCCAATGCAATCCACAAGTAGGGTTCAACCACCCGCAATGCCAGTCCATCCAGCGTGGCGATTTTCTCTTCGGGAGACATGGTTTTTAAACTGCGCGAAATGCTGTCGACATTTAACAACAATATGGGCCCCAGTATGCTTTGACTGAGAATACCTGCCAGCTTATTGGATATTCCCATAATACTGTTTCTGCTTCCGGCGGACTCATTGGGACCCAAAATGGTAATGTAGGGATTGGCAGCAGTTTGTAAAATAGCCTGCCCGGAACCCAAAATAAACAGTCCCAGCAGGAATATTGAATAGGTGCGGTAGTAGGCCGCGGGTATAAAAGTCAATGCACCAATTACCATGGTAACCAAACCCAGCACCATGCCCAGCCGGAACCCCGTTTTTCGCAGTATAACGGAGGAGGGTAGTGCCATTACCACATAGGCGGCAAAAAAAGCGAAGGTTACCAGGGTGGTACGAACCTCATTGAGTTCCAGGGTGACCTGGAAATAGGGTATCAGTATACTGTTTAACCAGGCAGCAAACCCGAAGACGCCAAAAAGCAGGGCGATCATCAGGATTGGAACGATATTTTGTCTGCCGGATGTGGTCATGGTTCCATTTCTTCCAATACCTTCCTGGCATTGTGGAGTGCAATTTCTATATGCTCCCCGGTATGCACTGCAGAAATATACCAAAGGCCTCGTCCGATAATTCTGATACCTCTTTCGTGCATTCGGGCAATGAACTCTGCCAGTTTTTTCTTATCGTAGGTGCTGGCATCCCTGAAATCATTCACTGTAGCTGCGTCGGTGAATCCCGTGTGGAACATGGGCCCTAGTCCCTGCACCAGCAAGTTGTGCCCGGTTTCACTAGCTGCTTCTCGTAACCCCTTCATTAGCTGCTGGCCCAACTCAAAGATTCGTTTATGGGTTTCCGGTTGTTCCAGAATTTCGATGGTTGCCAGGGCAGCCGCAATTAGCGGACATGCGGAATTCATGGTTCCGGCATGGATGACCCGGCCGTCGGCCAGTAGTTCCATCCAGGGCTTTTTGCCAACCAGCGCTGATATGGGGTACCCACTGGCTATAGCCTTGGCGAAAATGGAAAGATCGGGAACCACATCGAACATTTTCTGGGCACCGCCCAGGTTCGTTCTGAACCCGGTAATAACTTCATCAAATATCAGGGTGACCCCATATCGGGTACACAGTTCCCGCAACCCTTCCAGGTATCCTTCCCTGGGAAGCACACAACTACTATTGCACATAATGGGTTCGGTAATAATAGCTGCAATCTCCTGATGATGTTCGGCAAGAGTTTTCTCAACCAACTCCAGATTGTTCCACGGCAACAGGTAAAACTCATCTTTTACTTCGGGTGGTAACCCCTGGGTCCAGGGTATGCTGACAGGGTCTTCAAGCGGCCCCATGGCCTGAGGATCCAGGGTCAACCCCCAGCTTACATTGTCCAGCCAACCGTGATAGTGCCCTTCAAATCTGATAAACTTTGGTTTACCGGTTTTAGCGCGGGCAGTTCGTAAAGCGGTATGTATTGCGGTAGATCCGTCCAGACAAAACCGGATCAATTCCGCTGAAGGAATGTACTGTTGCAGCTTTTCAGCCAGGCTAATTTCCAATTCATGCTGTCCGGCAAATAACTGCCCAAGATTTGAGTAGGTGTTAACTTTTTCTAATACACTTGGATTGGAATGACCGGCTATCAGGGGACCCTGACTTAGGGAAAAGTCCAGATACCTGTTCCCATCTACGTCATAGACATAGACTCCCCGTCCGTGAGTGTAAAATAACGGGTGAGGGTAGCTGTACTTCCGGAACTCAGAGGATACCCCTCCGGCCAGACAGTTCTTGGCCCGCTCAAATAATGCGGCGGATTTCTGGTAAGATAGTGGCGTGTTTTTAGAATTCACGGTCAAATTGTCATACTGTGGAACCACTTAACTTTAACCGGAATAGTTGACAATAGCGTCAATTTCCACCTTTATACCTTCTGCCAGGGTGGATTGGACAGTGGTTCTGGCCGGTTTAATTTCACCGAAATAGCTGGCGTAAACCTGGTTAAATCGATCGAAATCATTAATGTTTGCCAGGTGTACCGTACACTTGACCACGTTGTCCATGGTACAGCCTGCCTGCTCTACAATGGCCTTAACATTATCTAAAGTGCGGCGTGTTTCTTCTTCGATAGTTCCCAGTACAAACTGGGAGCTGGTGAAATCCACCGAGGCCTGCCCGCTGACGAACAGAAATCCACCGGATATCAGCCCATCCGAATAAGCTCCGGTAACAAAGTCTGACTTCCGGTCCGGGTGAATTATTGGTTTGTTGCTATTTCCCATAATGCTAGATTAAAGTAATACAGATATGTTCATCATTGCAATTGATTTCCAGAGGGTTGTATTTAAGGACGAGGCTAAAACAAAGATATTTGAAATTATCACTGTCATGTGATGAAAAACATTAGAAAACCAATATCTATCTTCTACTATATAAGAGTAACCAATATGGTAGTTAATTACTAATTAAATACCTACCCTGTCACTAATGAAAAAGATTAAATTTCTAATACGTTTCTTCGGAGTTTGCCTGAAATTGTTGACTTACAGGGTTATTTTCAGAATATTAGTATCAGGTAATTCCAAATTTTCAAAAGATGAAAGCTTCAGTTGTACGTTTATTTAAAGATCCTGACACTTCCTTCATCTTTCATCGAGAGACGGAGGATTTTGACCAATACCATCATCACCCTGAGTACGAGTTGGTTTTGATCAAAAAAGGAAGGGGGATACGCATTGTAGGTGATTCTATTGATGAGTTTAAAGAAAATGACCTGGTATTTCTGGGAGCGCAGCTACCACATGTGTGGAGGTGCAACGACGAATACTTTCTTGATGATGGAACCTTCCTGGGAGAAGGTCTGGTAATTCAGTTTACCGAAGATTTTCTGGGAACGAAGTTCTTTGATATGCCGGAGAATGTGGGACTGAGCAAGTTCATAGATCAGTCAGCCCAGGGTTGCCGACTCTATGGAAATACCAAGAAAGAAATCGTCCGGTTGATGACAGAAATGTGCAACATGACTTCCTCACAACGTCTTTATGCTTTGTTTGCCATTTTTGAACTTTTGGGTAACACCACAAGTTTTGAACAAGTCAGCAGTCAGGCCTTCCTGGAGCCCTATAAAACGCATAACAATGAACCCCTGAGGGCAGTAATTCAATATACATTACAGAACTTCAAGAACGACATAAAGTTGAAAGATGTACTGGAGATAGCCAATATGTCAAACACCCAGTTCTTTGTAACTTTTAAGAGTACCTATAAGATGTCGTTCAAAAATTATCTATCTAAAATCCGTATAGGGTGTGCCTGCCGGTTACTTACCGAGGAGAATTTCAACATAAGTCAGGCGGCCTATGAATCCGGCTTTGAGAACATTTCCAATTTCAACCGGCATTTCAAACAGATCAAGGGAGTAACGCCCAGTGAGTACCTGAGAGCGGTAAAGGTTTAGCTTGGTTAAATATGACAAGCCGGAGAATAAGATTATTGATGAAAATATGATGGCTCGTAAAATTTTCTTTCTTTTTATATGCACCACGGCGTGGTTACAAGTTTTTAGTCAAAATGACCAGGTACTTCAGGTGCTTGAGGCGGGTATAGGAGTGGTTGATGTTACCGGAAAGGACGCGGTAATTCTCGATCCTCTAAATGTAAAGGCCGTTGTATTCAGGCAGGGAACAGAACAAGTAGCGCTGGTGGCCTGCGATGTAACCAATATATCCAGCGATATACTGGACCGTGCACGTTATAATGCCTCTAAGGCAACCGGAATACCCTATCGCAATATAAGTGTTTCGGCTACGCATACCCATATGGACAATGCCTTAGGGGATTTGGGATCAGCCATTGTGTCTGCTGTAAAAACAGCCCAGAAGAATCTGAAAGTAGTTAACCTGTATTCAGCCGTAGGACAGGAATTTACTGTGGCACACAATAGAAGGTATTTCATGAAAGACGGCTCGGTAAAGTTTAATCCTATGTTTTTGAATCCGAATATCGTTAGACCGGCGGGGCCTATTGATCCGGATGTTGGATTTGTATTATTTAAAGATCAGGCTTCCGGGAAGCCTGTGGCATCACTTTCTAATTACGCATTGCATCTTGACATTGTAAAGGAATATGGTGCTGTTTATCAAAAGGAAGGCGCCGGGTCACCCAATGCGGTCAGTGCCGATTATCCATATTGGTTAGAGACAGCGCTTCGTGAGGATTTCGGAGACACGTTCAATTCGATATTTTTTACCGGATGTTGCGGCAATATAAATCATTGGGACTTTTCAAAGCCAGGGCCGCAAAGTGGACATAAAACCAAATCCAAGCAGGTGGGAGATTCCTTGTATCAGGCCATAAAAAGGGTGCTTCCCACGGCAGATCAGGAAGACCCCAATCTTGCCATACTCACAAGGGTAGTGACCGCGCCATTACATCCATATACACAGGATGACTTAGACTGGGCACGTGGAGTGGAATCCACACAGTTGTCTTCAAAAAGTGAAGAACCTGATGAAAGAAAGCAATTTCTTGATAAGGTTATGAGATCAAGAATCCTGTGGCTTGAAGACCAAAAGCAAAAAGGAAATACATCCATTCCCTTGGACGTACAAGCGATCCGGTTAAGTGAAAATACTGCTATTGTTACACTACCGGGTGAGATGTTCGTAGAACATGGAATTACCATTAAGAATTTTTCTCCTTTTAAGAATACCATAATAGTGGAGCTCTCAAACAATAACGAAATTTCCTATGTGCCTACAAAAAGTGCCTTTAAACAAGGAGGGTATGAAGTAGTAAATTCCAGACTGGCACCAGGAGGAGGCGAAATGTTGGTTCAGGCGGCCATAGAGTTATTGCAGGAGCTTCGTCAAGTGCATTGAATGCATTTTCAGGCCGAATATCATAATAACATCGCCATTCCGGAAATGGCAAAAAAATGTAATCCATGACGGTACCTAAAAAGGTATACCTGCTTAAGTCGAATGAAAGCTTTCCGAAACAGAAATCTTCGGACAGCTATGATTTTAATCAATTAGAGGATAAAGACATTTGGAGTTCATTTAAGTCCGGCAACGAGGACGCATTAATTTTCATTTACTCAAAATATGTACATGGACTATTCAACTTTGGTTGTCAATGTACCAGCAACCAGGAGTTGGTAAAGGATTGCATTCAGGAGTTATTTATATCACTTCAGTTTAAAAAGGGGGTTAGGGCTGTACAAAATATCAAACCGTATCTTTTCAAATGTTTGCGTCGTGAAATTTTCCGGGCGCTAAAGAAGCAATCAAGATATTTTCTTAAGGCACAGGTTGACGAGTATGACATATTCCAGATCGAATTACAGTGGGATGAAAAAATGATAGAAGATCAACTATCAGAAGAGAGAAAAATCTTATTAAGGGAGGCCATCACCAAACTAACTTCCAAACAACGAGAGGCTATAATGTATTACTATTACGAAGGATTTACTTATACAGAAATCGCAGACATTATGAATATGAGCTCAGTGGTAACAGCCAGGAAACTTATCTACAGGGCCATAGACTCCCTAAAATTGGCAATGAACGAAAGTAGAGTTCAACTGCAATTCACTATCCACGGGGTTCTCCCTTAATTTTTCAAAATGTGATATACCGGTAAGCGGTATAAGTGTAATTTTTCCGACTGGTTATCAGCGAGTTAATTGATGCCGGGAAATATTGTTGATTTCAAATGGGATCGTTCGTGTATTTAAAGTCCTCTTACTAGTAGACTAACAAACTACACCGAAACATCGGTAATCAAACCCTGATGGAATACAAACAATACAAAACCAGTGATTTTATAAAAGATGAGTTTTTTGTCCGATGGGTAACCAGGGGTGATAAAGGATCAGATCATTTCTGGAAAAAGTGGTTGAAGAATCATCCGGAGAAAAGTGCTGAAGTGGCAGAAGCCCAAAGAATAATCAGGTCATTCAGATATAAAACAAATCACGTGATAAAGGAAGAGTCTTATACGGAGTTACTTGAAGGGATTTTGCGGGAAAGGATCAAAAAAGACCATGCTACGGAGATCAACAGTCGATCACGGAAGAAGTTTCAATGGGTAGCCATTGCGGCTTCTGTGGCAATTCTATTGGTAACCTTTTACTACCAGATGCCTGTGATAGAGGAAACCGAACAACCCGATAGATCTTTGGTGGTAAAGGAAACAGCAAAAGGTCAGAAGTCAACCATAAAGCTTAGTGATGGCACCAACGTTGAGTTGAATTATGATTCAAAAATTTACTTTACCGAAGGTTTTTCTGACAGTACCCGCATTGTCTATCTGGAGGGAGAAGCATTTTTCGATGTGTCAAGAGATGAACAGCGGCCATTTACAGTAAGAAGTAATGATATTTCAACTACAGCCTTAGGTACTTCATTTAATATAAATAGTAACAGAGTTACCCGGCAGGTTAAAGTAGCGCTGTTGACCGGAAAAGTAAGGGTAGAGGACTCTGCCGGTCGTGCTGTTATCTTAGAGCCCAATGAACTGGCTCATTATACTGACGGAAGAATAAGTAAAGAGAAGTTTGAATATAATAACGAGGTTGCCTGGAAAGATGGCAAATTATACTTCGACCAGAATAGATTGGAAGATGTTTTTGAAAAGCTGGAGAACTGGTATGGGGTAGAGTTTGACGCACAAACGGAGATGCAGGGCATATACACCGGAGAATTCAGTAATAATCCTCCATTAAGTCAGGTGCTGAATGGTATTGCTTTTGCCACAGGATTAAGCTTTGAGAAAAAGCAGCATACGATAATCATTAAAAACAAAGACCATGAAAAATCCAGATAACAGCTCCTAGGAAAAAGGGTCTATATAAGATACAGACCCTTTTAATCAGCTGCATTGGTTTGACGACCCTGAAGCAGCTGAGTTATTTAAGCAATCAAATCACTTAAACACACCAATTTATGTATAATAAGTTTTTACGACAAGTTTTACTTATGTCTAAATATGCCCTATATGGCATGTGCTTGCAGGTTTTATTTTTGAGTGTGCTGTCTGCAAAGAATAGCAATGCCCAAACAGATAAACTGAAGGATATTATTGTCACGGTAAACTGGGAAAGTACAAAGCTCAAAAAAGCATTCTCTGATTTAAACCGGAAAACTGGATTCAGTTTTAACTATTACGACAGTGAGATAGATGTAAACAGGCCGATATCATTGAATATAGAAAATGGTTCAATGCAAGCGGTACTACGTGGAATGTCAGAAATGGCCGGGTTAAAGTTCCGGCGTATTAACAGTAATATTCACGTGGGAGGTTTGAAAGACTCGGAAAATATTATCTCCGAGCAAATAACGGAACTGGCCAATGTTGAGATCTCAGGCAGAATCACTGACGAAAATAATGAGGGATTGCCAGGGGCTTCCGTTGTAGAGAAGGGAACCGTAAACGGGACCACCTCCGATTCCGAAGGAAACTACAGTATCACGGTTTCGGAAGGATCGATTCTGTCCATTTCTTTTATTGGATACAAGACTCAGGAGATTCCAATCGGTGCTCAAAATGTAATTAACGTACAGTTGGAGCTGGATGTATCCCAGTTGGATGAACTGGTGGTAGTGGGCTATGGAACCCAGGAAAAGGTCAATCTTACCGGTGCTGTGGATGTAATTCCCAACGATGCGCTTCAAAATAGGATGACCTCTACCGTATCACAGTTACTGGTAGGCTCAGCATCTGCGGTAAGTTTTAATTACGACAGGAACGGTTACCAGCCAGGGTCGGAAGCCACATTGGAAATCAGGGGCACCGGCTCATTGAACGGCGGTGAGCCCTACGTGATTATCGATGGTTTTCCGGGAGATATGAACCGGCTAAACCCTGAAGATATTGAATCTATATCCATTTTAAAGGATGCTGCAGCATCAGCCATTTATGGTGCTCGTGCCCCTTATGGTGTGGTATTGATCACCACTAAGTCAGGCAAGAAGAAACAAAAATTAAGCGCCAGCTATTCGGGGAGTGTAAATGTGATCACTCCCGCCAGATTACCCGGTACACTTGATTCTTACACATTTGCCCGGGTGACCAATGAAGCGGCCCTCAACAAAACTTCTTCCTTGTATTATAACGAAGAAACCATTGAGCGTATCCTGGCTTACCAGGCCGGAGATTACGATTACATAAGAAACCAAATACAAACGCAGTTCCCCGACTTTCCGGTTGAGGACATAACCAATTGGGAATCCATGCCCACCGCCGGAGGAGGCTGGGCAGGCCAGAATAGCGCCCATGCCAACTACGATCCATGGGATTATTTTACCGGAACCAATATCGGTACCTCTCAAAACCTGTCCATTAACGGTGGATCTGAGAAAACCTCCTATTATTTCTCGGTAGGATACCTGGACCAGCCGAGTTCATTGGAACTGGGAGACGACTATTTCAAGCGTTTCAATCTTACCGCGAAACTCAGTACCGAGATAACCGACTGGATGGATTTCAAATATGAAACCCGTTTTATGAAGAGTAAAAGACACCTGCCCAATGCTTCCAGACCGGAGACGCAGGACACGTACAATGCGTTGTTCCATATCATTTTCAACTTTAACCCAACACACCCTTTTTATACCAGTTTTGGTGATGAAACCCAGGGTGGGAGACAGTTCTTCTGGGCTGGTTATAACAACGATGAAAGAACAGAGAACTGGCAGATTGTGGGCACGGAGATTCGCCCATTGGAAGGTTGGAAGATCAATGCGGACTTTGCCTATCAGATGGTGGACAAGTACGATTTACACGATGGACAGGAGTTTACCACGGTCAACTGGCTGACTGGCCAGAATACCAGCTCCTGGTACCCCACTCAGGTAAATGAATATCATTACAGCGATAACTACTGGAGTACCAACGTCTATTCTTCCTATGAAAAGAGTATCAATGATGACCATAACTTTTTGGTTATGGGTGGGATGCAGTTGGAAAGAGCCAATTTCCGGTCATTGGATGCCCAGGCGTTGCAGTTGATTGTACCAGATGTAATTTCACTGTCAACCACCACCGGTGAGCCTGTACTGCGTGAATCATTGACCCATTGGGCTACGGAGGGGTATTTTGGAAGACTTACCTACAATTACAGGGGCAAATACCTGTTTGAATCCAACGTGCGCTATGACGGTACTTCCAGGTTTCAGGAAGGCAAACGCTGGGGATTCTTCCCGTCATTCTCTGCCGGATGGGTAGTGAGTAACGAGAATTTCTGGGAGTCTGTTGCCCCGGTGGTAAATACTTTAAAGATCAGGGGTTCCTGGGGAGAATTGGGTAATCAAAACGTAGCGGCCTACCAGGACCTTGCCTTGATACCTATTTCCAAAGCAAACTTAGGGTGGTTGCCCGGGTATACCCAAACCGGACAGGTAGGATACACTTTAACTCCTGGTTTGGTGAGCCCCGGTCTGACCTGGGAAACGGCCGCCACCACCAACCTGGGTTTGAATCTGGGTTTCCTGCAACATAAACTGGAGGTAGACTTCGATTGGTTTGAGCGGAACACTACCAATATGATCGGGCCTTCGGAAGCATTGCCGGGGGTTTTGGGAGCTTCAGCTCCTCAGTCCAATAATGCTACCCTTAGGACCCGCGGTTGGGAACTGGCCGTGAGGTGGAAACAAACACTGGCCAATGATCTGCACTATTTTGCTAGTGTGGGCTTGTACGATGCCAAATCGGTAGTAACAGAATACAACAACCCTACCGGATACCTGGGCAGCTGGCGGGTTGGGCAGGAAGTTGGTGAGATCTGGGGTTGGTCTTCTCAGGGGATGTTTAAATCTCAGGAAGAGATCGATAATCATGCTGACCAGTCGTATATCTACAATGAATGGAACACCGGTGATCTGAAATACGATGATCTTAACGGAGATGGCGTGATCGACCGGGGAGAATATACCATAGACGATCATGGCGACCTGGTGTTGCTGGGCAGTACTTCTCCGCGTTTTCAGTTCGTGATCAACGCGGGATTGAGACATAAAGGTTTCGATTTCTCCATGATATGGAAAGGGACCATGAAGAGAGATAAGGCCATGCTGGATTATGAAGATTATGCCTTCTATGGATTCCGCAGGGCGGGGTGGTCACAACCGAAAGATGATCACCTTGATTATTACCGCGACCAGCCAGGTACCAAATACGTGGGCCTTTACGAAGGTGAGGCCAACATAAATACTGATGCCTATTACACCAGGCCCTATCTGGATTCAGGAGCCTCAGCCAAGAATTACAATGCAAACTCATGGTTCCTGGGTGATTTCTCCTACATAAGGCTTCAAAATGTGCAATTGGGATACACCATCCCGGAAAGCTTGTTTTCCAAGGTTGGGATCAGGGTATTCTTTTCAGGTGATAACCTGTTGACATTTGACAAACTGCCTAAAGGTATAGATCCCACTATGTTTGGAGGAGGGTACCGGGACAATCCTGGAAAAGATTACCGGGCCGACAGAATTTACTCATTTGGACTGAACCTGACCTACTAGTTCTAACTATTAGACATGAATAAAATGAAAAGGATAAATTATATAGCGCTGATTTTAGCTGCGGCATTTACTATAGCATGTGAAGACTATTTGGACAGGCCGCCTTTGGATCAAATCGATAATGACAGCTACTGGAAGTCTGCCGTTGATCTGCAAAACTATACCGCACAGTTCTACGAGGAACTGCCAGGGCATCAAAACAGTATCTATACAGAAGGGACGCAATCAAATGATGACATCACCTTTCGCAGGACCGATATATTGCTCA
>JAUIKU010000219.1 GCA_030430675.1 Bacteroidia bacterium
GCAAATTCGGGTTCATGAACTGGATCACGCAATCATTGATAGCTACCGACCCTGAAGAGGTCTGCTGCAATACGCTCTTGCTAAAGTCCGTGGATCCGGTAAAAATGTAAAGTGCCAGCGGTTTGGGCTTACTGTTGATCCATCGAATGGCCTGGGGCAGCGTGGAGTAAGTGATTACCGGTAATATCGGACCGAAAATTTCCTCCTGCATTATCGATGCCTCCCGGGATACATTGGATAAAACAGTTGGTGCCATGAACCGGTCATCCGGGTTAGCTACCCCGCCGTATTCAACCTTTGCTCCTTTCTCCCTGGCATCATCTAACAACCGGTTCAGACGGGTAAAATGATTCTCTCCAATGATCCTGGCATAGGCGTGACTGGCTGGGATCCCCTCACCTTCCGGATCAAAAAACTTATCGATAAATCTGCCCATATGCTCCAGCAACTCCAGTTCCACTGTCTCATCAACCAGGATGTAATCCGGGGCAATACAGGTTTGTCCGCAATTGAGAAACTTACCCCAAACAATTTTTTCTGCGGCATCTTCCAGATCGGCTTTACCGTCAACGATTACCGGGCTCTTCCCCCCTAATTCCAGGGTAACTGAAGTAAGATGCCTGGCCGCACTTTCCATCACTATCTTGCCCACTCCGGGACTGCCGGTAAAGAAAATATGATCAAATGGCAGCTTTAATAAATTCTGGGCGATGTCCTTCCCGCCGGTGAATACCGCCACTTCATTGGGTGGGAACAGATCCGATACCATGCTGGTGATCAGTTCCGAGCAATTTGGAGTCAGTTCTGATGGTTTGATTATTACGCAGTTCCCCGCAGCCAGGGCCGAGATCAATGGACCAATGGTCAGATTAAAGGGGAAATTCCAGGGGGAGATGATAAGGCAAACGCCCTTTGGCTCATAATATATATACGACTTGCTGCCAAGCATAGCCAGTGGTGAGTCAACCTTTTTTGGTTTTACCCAGTCTCGCAGGTTAGCAATGGTATGTTTTATTTCAGACAGGACTACATATATCTCCGAAAGGTCTACTTCTGCCACCGGCTTTTTAAAGTCCCTATACAGGGCCTGTTGGATGTTCGATCTGTTTTCATGGATCCATGACCTGATCTTTTCCAGGTGCTCAATTCTCGTTTCAACTGTAGTAGGTGCGCTCAACTGTTCCCTACCGGACTTTTGCGAACTGAATACCTGATTGATCTTATCTGCCTCCATCTGTTGGTTTGCCAAAGTGTTGTCAGAGATAAAAAGACCCTGCAGCTTTGAAAACCTTCAGGCTGCAGGGTCAAGTATGGTGGTTACCGTTTGCCTATTCGGTTAATATCTTGAATTCCACTCTTCTGTTTTGAGACCGTCCTTCATCGCTGTCATTATCCGCAACCGGGTTGTTTTCTCCGAATCCTCGTGAAACTACCCTTTCGGAACCAACGCCATTCTTCACCAAATAATCAAATACCGCCTTTGCCCTTCTTTCAGATAAACGTTGATTGTAGCTGGATGGGCCCATGCTATCGGTATGCCCGGCAATTTCAATCTCCACGCCCTCATTGTTGGTCATAAATTCAACTACCCGGTTAAGTTCAGGATATGAATCCTCCTTGAGAGCTGACCGGTCAAAGTCGAAGAATATGTTGTTCATAACAATGGTAGCACCGGTTTCAACAGGAACCAGGAACAGATCCTGATTGATCTCCTTGTACTCTTCCAGATCATTCAGGTCGATATTGGCATTTACTGAAACATAACCTTCTGCCTCCGCCAGGTATCCGTATTTAGCACCTGAAGGGAGAACTATCTTGTAAGCTCCGGTACTGGGATCCGAGGTAGCCAGACCGATCTCGGTACCGTCAGGCAGACGCTCGTACAATATTTTTACATCGCCCAGGGCTTCATTGGTTTTAGAATTAAATACTTTACCCTGTACCAATACCACTGGTGCCGGTTTGTAGAACACTGGCAATTCCAGTTTAAAGATGTCCATATTATCAGTACCCACTCCCCTGCTGTAATAGGCATATTCACCGGAAGCCGGTATGTTGAAGAACTCATCATCATTCTCCGAGTTAATATCGGGGCCCAGGTTTTCCGGCTCTGACCAATTCTTCCAGGAATCGTCCAGTCTCCTGGTTACATAAATATCCGTACCCCCAAAACCGGCAAAGCCATCCGAACTAAAATAAAGCGTCTCATCATCTGCGGCCAGAAATGGTGCTGATTCCTCGCTGGCGGTATTAACATTACTGCCCAGGTTTACAGGCTCACTCCAACCACCGTCAGGTTTTTCAAAACTGGCATAAAGATCCCGGTCACCATATGAATCTTCTCTTTCAATGGACATCAGGAGGGTCTTCCGGTTATTGGCCATGTAAAAGTTTGCCTTCTCATTATAGTTGTACAGATTGTCAACCTGAAGCGCTTCAGGTTGGGACCAGCCCGACTCTGTTTTTCTACTTACCGAAAGGCCGGCTTTCATTTTACCATTGGGCAGATACTCATTTCCCAGCAGCAATAATATACTGTTTCCATCCGGGGTAATTGAACTTATGTAGTTTGGTCCCTTGTTATTCAGCACAGGGCCAATATTCCTGGCCTCCTGCCATTCGCCAGTGTTTTCATCAAGTTCGGAATACCAGATATCTTCATCATCTTCCTTCCCTCCCACATTACCGGGGTGGTTACTCCTGCTGAAGAACAGGGTCTTGCCATCGGGAGAAATCAATGGCCTGAATTCGCTCACATCACTGTTTACCGCGGGGCTCAATCGTTGCGCTTCCAGATCCTCGCCCAGGTTTTCGGCCACCTGAATTAAATTTTCCACGTTGATGGGTACCTCTGAATCTGAAATACCTATGGCATCAATACTATTGTAGCCGGGAACTGCCCTGCCGTCCAGTTCCACCTTGACGGCGGTAACCTCAAAACTGGTGGGATTGATAAAGATATTTAACAGCCTACCCTCTTCTCCGATAGGCCTGGAGTTAAAGGTGTACACCTGAGTTTCGTTGCCAGCCTTGTCGTAAACATAGACACTTGAAACAGATCCCGGATTGTAAGATTCCCCGATAGCAATCTGTTGAATGATCATAGGACTGTCGAAACCAACTTTTATAAATTCTACCCGGTTGGGGTTCTTTGGCGTCCATGCATTGGGGTTTTCACCACCATTTGGCAGTACATTCGGCCTGCTCAATGCTTGGTTTGCAGAGTACTGCAATGGGGACAATTCTGAAGAAAATTCAATTATTTCAGAAGCCCACTGTACGTTCTGTGCCGAAGCCAATCCAGAAATAGTACAAAGTATAACTAGCGATAAAAGTCGACGCATAATAAATGGTTTATCGATAAGTTTATATTTTTCTTAAGATAGTTAAAAAAAATAAACAAACATTACAATGCCTGCTTAAAATAGGCACTCCGATTTGAATGCTCTGAACATGAAAAGAGTAGCAAAATACGAAAATATTCTTATTTGGAAAGTATCCTGACTTCAACACGCCGGTTTTTCAAACGTGCCTCCTCAGTATTTTCAGTGGTGATGGGCTGACTACCTCCAAATGCCTTGTATTTGATACGCCCTTTTTTTACATCCTGGGAAACCAGGTAATCCTTTACCGCCAGAACGCGATCTTCCGATAGCTTCATATTACGATCGGGGTTGCCGCGATAATCGGTATGACCTTCCAGTTGGATTTTCATTTTTGGATTATTATGTAGCATTTGGGCCAGTACATTTAACTCATCATAGGATGATTCCAAGATATCGGCTTTACCCACCTCAAACAACAAATTATCCATCCTCAGTATGTTGCCATCTTCCGCTTTGGTCAATAGATAATCGCGCTTGATTTGGCCATCCTTATCTATATCATCAATATCAAGAACATCATATACTGTTACATACCCTTTCGCAGCTATTTCTATGGTATATTTCTTCTTCTCCAACATGTGTAATTTGTACCTGCCGTCATTCTCATTTGAAATATAGCCTACATTATTGGCCCGGGGCATTTTCTCATAATTGATATGTCCCTTGACAGGTTCATTGGAGTTCGCATCCAAAATATGGCCGTAAACCAATACCAGTTGATCCTGTGGGGGATCTGCTGCTTTTGTATCATTGAAAAGTACATATTCTTGTCCGTACATGATCCCTATGGAAGATATAAGGATAGTGCAGAAACTCGTCATATATTTATTACTAAAAGAAAACATCATATCTTATTTCTTTCGTCATAAATTGATTTATTTATGAGCCACCAAACCTAAATTAAATATAAGAAATCCTGAGAATCAGAACAATTGAAACACCATTCAAACTTACATGGTAAGATATAATAACATTTGCATTTCACTGAGAGGAACTTGTACTATGCATATATTGAATTTCAGGATGTTTACCGTTGCTAGTTAAGGAATCCGCTGCTAAAAATGCTATATTGGCGGGAACAATCGCGGTTGATTGATACTGACTTTTTTAACTGTACTTTTTTAGCACCATGACAAAACGGGTGGATCGTTCACATTTGATTGATCAACTGGAGGATATAAAGCAGGGACTTGACAATATTTTGTCTCATGGTGCTGACCCTGACACCCGAGCTAACACCAGCGATCTGGAAACAGGTAATACCGCCGGCTCAAACCAGCAGGACAACCTACTTTTGCAAAACTATCAGATTCTGGCAGATTCCGCAGTCCTGGCAAACGCATCCGGCAGCGACACCACCAAACTGGACCACCAGGGAAGCCAAACTCTGATCCTGCTGAATCCCGAACTAGAGGTATTGGCATTTAATCGCATTGCGGAAGCTGCCGTATTAGACCTCACCGGTAAACAGCTGATTTACCAGGCGTCTATTCAGGATTATTTACCGGAGAATGAGCCGAAAGAACTGAAGGAACTACTGGCTCAGGCATTTGATGGAATCAACTTACATTTTACCAGCCAATTAAGTTCCATACGCAATCCCAACCAGTGGCATGAGGTAAACCTGTTTCCAGTTTCAGGACCATCTGGCAAGATCGAACGGGTGGTGTGGTGCATGGAAGATATTGCCGAAAGAAAGAGTGCCCAGGCAAATTTACGCGCCCTGGAAATCAACTTCCAATCCGTGTTTAAGCAAGCTGCTGTAAGTGTGATTCTGAGCAATACTAACCTGGAAGTAATTCAGGCAAATCGCAAGTTCTACCAATTACTGGAATATACACCCAAAGAGTTCAAAGCTCTTCCCCCACTAAGCACGGTCCATCCCAGAGATATACCGGAAAGCAAAAGATTACTAAAGCTGCTTTGCAGTGGGGAGTTGGACTCCTTTTCACTGGAGAAACGCCAAATCACCAAGTCCGGCAAGGTGATATGGATGTATGTTACTACCAATATTGTAAAGGATAATAAAGGAAAGCCCAAGCTAATTATTTCCGTAGCCCAGGACATAACAGACCGCAAGCATGCTGAACAGGAATTGATCTTTAAGAGCAATGAACTGGATACCTTCATCTACCGGGCATCTCACGACCTAAGGGGACCGGTGGCTTCTCTCATGGGACTGTACAATGTGGTACAAACCGAATTCGAAGAGGATAGTCACGCTATGGAGTATTTCAATCATTACCACAGCAGCGTGAAACGCCTGAATAAGATCTTGCACAATCTTATCGATTTGACCAAGATTAAAGAAAAAGACATTCAACCGTCCGAGTTAGATCTTAATGTTCTGATTTCTAATTGTTTAGAAACGATCAGTAACAGAGAGAACTTTGAAAAGATCCACTTTAAGATCAACAATCAGGTCGGTTTCAAACTGCAGACAGATACCAGTAGTATACGCACTATCCTGTTCCACTTGTTGGAAAATGCCGTCAATTTTATCCAGGAGGATAACCAACAACCCTTTGTAAAACTGGAAATAAAATATGAAAGCAGCTTTCTTATCATTGAAGTAACCGATAATGGGCAAGGCATTAAGAAAGAACTGCAAAGCGAAGTATTTAATATGTTTTACCGGGCTAACGAACACAGTACAGGTTCCGGCTTGGGGCTGTATATAGTCCGGTATGCGGTGGAAAAGTTAAATGGCAGCATCCAGCTAAAAAGCAAAGAATTAAGTGGCACAAAAATATCTGTATATATTCCCTACTCAAAAGCCCACCACCAGGAATCCGAGGGGTCTCACACAGAACGACCGGTCTCGAAGGCCGGGGACCATCCGATTACTACCACCAGCCGCTAATCTTACCGTATCACTCAAGCGGTGTTTTGTTAAACAACAGGTAGCCCACATGTAGTAAAAACCCCCAGCGACTTTCCGCATCGTCGTAATAGTTCACCTGCATACTGATAGGTCCTAACAAACTGTGGTAAACGCCAGCAACAGTACCGGCAAAATGAAAATCTGTGGTTTGATCAAGCACTACCCTATCCATTGTTTCATCTACTTTTATTGCTTCAAAGGGCTTAAAAGCATACCCTTCAAGTCTTATATCTATGTCCCTTCCCACGCTGTAAACATTTCTGATCCCAGCGGCCAGGTAATTGTAGGCCCTGAAATTCTCCAGGAAAAGCGTTGGACTATCTGGCAATGGCTCGAACGCAGGAGCATTTATCAGGGACCCGGTTAAATTGAATCCGGTATTTTGATTGGAAAATACGCCTTCCACCAGGTAACCATACTTAAACCAGCCACTTCCGAAATATTGCTGTGCGCTAAGCTTTAATCGAACCCAGTTGTTTGTTCCGGATTGCGGTTCGCTAAGATCGGAGGTATTTCCCGGAACCAGGTATTCCGAGGCATTAAAGAGATCCAGCGCCACCAGGAATTGTTCACCCGCTGAAGGGTATTGCTTGCGATTCAGGTTACTCCTGGCATACTCCAGCCCGTGGCGAAATCCTTTGAATTTCTGATTGTCAAGGGTATCGGTTGACTGCACTTCATTGCTGTTGCTGTACTCATTGGAGTTATTAAAATAGCTTGAATGAAGACGCACGATACCGTTGGTGCCCGCTGCGACTCCCAGGTTTATTCTAATTTTCCGGTCAATGAGATCGATAATAGTGGGATCCTGATCAGAAAATATTAATTCATTGGCATTGATAAAATCCCAGTGATTGAAAGTAAATACCGGTTCTATGTAAAACAACCGCGAACGTGTGGGAATATTGATGCGGGAGGCAGCCAGGACCGATTGATAAAAACGGCCCGTGTACACTCCCAGGCGGTGCTTGAATAAATATTGGTCAAAATGGGTATAGTTAAGTCCCAGGTAAATTTGACTAATACTTCTGGTACTTATGTTTCCTCCCAGATCTACGTCGAACATGTTGCTGGTTTCACCTAATACCTCGAAGTCGTAGGCCTCCTCTGTAGGGTTGTATTTAATGGCGGGGTAGGTGTTCTGAAAAAATTCTTCGGAAATCATTTTATAGTACCCGGTCTTGATGTCGTGGATATTGAGGTACTCTTCATCGCTGAAATAGTGACGAATATAACGTTGCTTCCTCTCTGAGAAATCATCCAATATCAAATTCTTAAACTCCAGTGGAGCAGCGTCGAGAATGAATTTATTTCTTTCACCGGTTAAGGTTTCACAGGTGCGCCGGACTGCTATTTTTTCCTTGATCTCA
>JAUIKU010000220.1 GCA_030430675.1 Bacteroidia bacterium
TGGAGTAGCGGAGCACTCGGGGTACATCAACAGCGGGCTCAAGTTGTTGCTGACCATCACCCCAAAATCATTGCTTACTCCCATGGTTATCTTTGTAGGTATACTCAGTCACTCAGCGGTAGATGCCGGTTATGTATTGGTAATACCTTTAGGGGGTATCATCTTTTATGCGGCCGGTAGACATCCGTTGGCAGGAATTGCTGCGGCTTTTGCCGGGGTGTCAGGTGGATTTAGTGCCAATCCTTTTCCCTCGGCTCTAGACCCCTTACTTCAGGGTTTCACCCAGCCTGCGGCCCAGATTATAGATCCTTCGGTGCAGGTAAACCCACTTTGTAACTGGTATTTTACTGCCGCATCCAGTGCCTTAATCGTAGGCTTGGGTTGGTTACTGACCGACCGGGTCATCGAACCCAGGCTGGCCAGAACCCCGGTGGATGAGGATGCAGAGGCACCTCCTCAAATGGATGACCTGTCTGCTAAAGAAAGAAAATCTTTCTTTATAGCTACCGGGGTGGCGGTTGCCGGTTTAGTAGTTCTGGCTTTGGTGTTGATGCCTGAATCATCTCCGCTCAGGGGTCCAAACGGAGAATTGACCTCATTTTCCGCACCTATTATGCAATCTATTGTTCCCCTTATTTTCCTGCTGTTCTGGATACCGGGTATAGTGTATGGTTATATGTCCGGAAACTTTAGTAACAGCAAGGAAATGATCGATACCATGACCAAAAGTATGGAAGGCATGGCATACTATGTGGTGATGGCATTTTTCTGCGCGCTGTTTATTGATGCTTTTGGCAAGTCCAATATCGGGGCCCTGCTGGCACTTAAAGGGGCAGCTGTGCTTAAGGCCCTGGCGCTTCCGGGTCAGGTTACTATTATCGGAATAATTTTTCTCACCGCTTTCGTAAACTTGTTCGTGGGGTCCGCGTCCGCAAAATGGGCACTGATCGCACCCATATTTGTCCCCATGCTGATGCAGGTAGGAATATCTGCAGAACTTACCCAGGCTGCCTACAGGGTGGGCGATTCATCATCCAATATAATTACCCCATTGATGCCCTATTTTCCCCTGGTGGTGGTTTATTGTCAGCGGTATGTAAAAAAGACCGGTATCGGCACCCTAACCTCCATGATGCTTCCATTTACCATTACCTTCCTGGTGCTTTGGACCGTATTCTTATTGTTGTACTGGTTCCTGGGCTTGCCGTTGGGCTTACAGGCGGGGTACACGTATCCGTAGACTGAGTGTGAGTGTGAGTGTGAGTTTGAGTGTGAGTTTGAGTGTGGGTGGCTAGTAGGTGATCTTTGACAGTTTCAGGAAGTCCGTTTTGGTGATGTTGCCTGCGGCATCTACTTCATATCCTTCAGGGAGTTCATTACTCCAGCTTAATTCCGGCAGCATTTCCAGTAGTACCTGCCGGTGGCTTTCAATAATTACCCGGTTCTGGTCACGGTAGGCAATATTGGTCCATTCCTGCGCATCAGTTTGATGATCGTAAAGTTCCTCCAGGTTGACTTCAGGATAGTAGATATAGCGGTACCTTTTACTGCGTACCGCATGTCCTATCACCGGTTCGCTGGTCCAGCTGAACATATAGCTGCTGATCACCGCATCGGTTTCGGTTTGCGGGTCCTTCAGCTGCGGTACCAGGCTGCGACCATCCAAATGACCGGGGAGGTCGAATCCTGTCAATTCCACCAGGGTGGGGTAGAGGTCCATTAAGCTGACTGGTTGCTGACAAACTGTTCCAGGTTGGGTGATTCCCGGAGCCTTAATAATTAGTGGGACCCTGGTGGACTTTTCCCACAATGTAAATTTTTCGATGTTATCTTTTTCCCCCATATGCATTCCATGGTCTGACCACAATACCAGGATGGTGTTTTCGGCGTAAGCAGAGGATTCAAAAGCTTCAAACAATCGTCCCAGCATGGTATCTGAAAAAGTTATGGATGCCGCGTAAGCTTGTACCACTTTTTCCCATTGCTGGTTATCGTTAACCCATTTCTGAATCCAACGTCTCCCGTGATCAAAAGCATCTTCCAGATCGTCCTCCTTTATTTCGGGCAGCACTATGGACTCCAGCGGGTACATGTCGAAATACTTTTGTGGCACCTCCCAGGGGTCATGGGGCTTCCAGGTACCAGTGGCCAGGAAGAATGGCTTATCATGCTTTTGTGCCAGTTGATATCGGGCCCAGTCTACCACATGGTAATCAGCCATCTTTTCATCCGGTGCCTGGATCGGCCCCCAGGTCCACCAACCTTTTCCACCAGGCCGGGTCTCATTATCAACCTCTTCAGGATAAATGACATCATCCGGTGGCCTGATCTGATAAGGATGGGATATGTATTTGCTGGGATAGTAAAAATCCCAATTGTCCGGCTCCACCTGGCTGGTAGGTGCCCAGGGAGGAGCCTGGCTGTGATATATTTTACCGGCCCCTAAGGTTTTGTATCCCTGCTTTTTAAAGAATTGTTCCAAAGTTGTTACGTCCTTCAGTGCATCAAATTCACGCCATTTGGGACCATCTCCCCAGTAGACGTTTTCTGCTCCGGAACGAGCGTGATGTACGCCGGTTAAAATGGCAGCCCTGGTGGGTGCACAAGCCGGCGCCGGTGTATGGGCATTGGTGAAAATCATGGATTGAGCGGCAAGCCGGTCCAGATTGGGAGTTTGGATCTTCATACCGGTATGACCATTCATAAACCCTACCCAATCATTGAGATCGTCTACCGCGATAAACAAGATGTTTGGTGGGAGATCTTGCAGCTCCTCTGTTTTTGTCTGACAACTGATTGTAGTCAGGATGATAGCGGCCGTAATGAAGTGGTTTTTGAGAAACATAATCGGGGTTGAATGGAATCAGGTGAATATAGTCAATCCCTGGGGAATCTGCATTGACAATGATACCTGAACTTCTGGGCTGATTTTCTGATAATAAATTGGCAGGTTCAATCTAACTAATGTAACTTGATTGGATATGAAACAAACCAACTACCTTGGGATCGGGGTTGCGCTGGGTGCAGGTATTGGCACTGCTATTGGCGTGGCCATGCAAAATATAGCTATCGGATTGGCAATGGGGATTGCCCTGGGTATAATTGTAGGTGCTGTCATTAATCAAAAAAGAAAAAGCCAATGAGCAGCGCAGCCACTATACCACTCGATGTAAGGCATCTTTTTAAATCATTAGATGAAAAATTGATTGCATTATTGGAGTCGCTATCTGCGGAGGATTGGGATAAGCAAACGGTTGCCATAAAATGGAAAGTTAAAGATGTGGCCAGCCATTTACTGGATTCAAACCTCAGGACACTGTCAATTCAGAGAGATGGATATTACGGCGAAGAGCCAGTGGGTTTGCATGACTTCCAGGAGCTGGTCAACTGGTTGAACCGGCTTAATGCCGACTGGGTAAAAGCCACCCGGAGATTAAGCCCGCAGGTGCTGATTAAATTGCACAAAGCCACGGGCTCCCTGGTATCTGATTATTATGCATCATTAGACCCCTGGGAACCGGCAGTATTCGCGGTTGACTGGATGGGCGAGTCCGAATGCCCCAATTGGGTGCATCTGGCCCGGGAGTATAGTGAAAAATGGCACCATCAACAGCAAATCAGGGAGGCAACGGATAGGCCTGGAATAATGAATAAGGAATTCTTCTATCCGGCCATGGACACCTTCTTTTTGGCGTTTCCCTTTACTTTTAAAAGATTGGAGGCACCTGATGGCACCGTGGTACAGGCCAGGATCACCGGGGAAGCTGGAGGAGACTGGTTTCTAGTGAGAGCCCATGAAAATTGGCAGTTGCTTAAAGACGTTGACCTGGAAGTATCGGCTCGGGTTGAAATTCCAGCCGAAGTATCGTGGAAACTGTTTACCAAAAGTGTAAGACCTGCGGAAATAATGTCTCAGGTTAGGGTGGCTGGTGACCCTGATTTGGCCAGAAAAGTGCTGGACATGGTTTCTGTGATGGCATAATACATTTAGCAATTCAATATTTCCAACCTTTTGATATCATAAAAATGAAGCACGATACAGATGATATGACCAAAAAAATAAAGCGACGAGACTTCCTGTTAAAAACAGGGGTAATTGGTGGCATTGCCCTGGCTCCTGGATTTTCACCTGTCGCTAACGGGTTTTGGTCCGGGACCACCAACAAACCAATTGTTAAAGGCATCAACCTGGGAGTAATCACTTACAGTTTCAGAAGCATGCCAGGAACTGTGGAGGACTTACTGGGTTATGTTAGTGAATTGGGACTGACTACCGTGGAATTGATGGGAGGCCCTGCAGAGGAATATGCCGGCGCTCCTACCGGACCGGCAAAACGCTGGGGCAATCTGACTGATGCTGAAAAAAAGGAACTCCAGGACTATCACAGCGAAATGAAGAAGTGGAGAACTTCAGTATCTATGGAGCCCTTTAAGGAACTTCGCCGGAAGTACAACGCCAACGGAGTAAATATAGAGATCATCAAACTGCCATTGTATAACATGTCGCCGGAAGAAATTGATTATGCATTCCAGGTGGCCAGGGCAGTAGGGGCAAAGGGAATTACCCTGGAGCGCTCAGACCAGGCAATTGATAAATTGAGTCCCTATGCCGATAAATACCGCACCCTGATCGGCTATCACAATCATGCAAAAGTTAATTTCAACAGCTGGGACATGGCGGTGCAACTGTCGAAATACAATGCCCTGAATCTTGATGTCGGACATTATGTAGCAGGAACAAACCAGTCGCCCATACCTTTAATTGAAAAGTATCACGATCGAATTCTAAATCTGCACCTAAAGGATCGAAAGATGAACGAAGGTGACAACATGCCATGGGGTGAGGGTGATACACCTTTGAAAGAGATACTACAATTGATGCGCGACAACAAATATCGATTTATGGGAACAATTGAACTTGAGTATCCCATTCCCGATGGTTCAAATGCCGTTAAAGAAGTGAAGCGTTGTATAGAATTCTGTCAAAATGCAGTGGAATCCTGAGTTGAGGAGCAACTAAAAAGGCCAGCAACTCCTATACGGGTGATACCGGAGTTGGTGGCCTCGTTAATAGGATCAGTTATTGGAGTAATTAGTTCAGGTATTCTACCTTTCCCGAATCAAGATGATAATAAGCCGGGATTATTTGGAGTGCTCCTTTTTCCACGGCACTGCCTATGATGCTGGACCTGTTTTTCAGCTCCTCAGCGTTGATTTGAGCATTTTTCTTGATAACATCTGCTATACTGGCTCCTTCGCCACTAGCGGCGATTGCCGGTGTAATATGGGAAAGTAAATGATTGAGATTATATCCGTTGTCCCCACCCTGAACTGCAGCAGTAACGGCACCGCAGGCTTGATGTCCCAGTACCACAATAACCTGACATCCCAGGTGTGCCACCGCGTATTCAATACTGGCAATGGAGGAGCTATTGGCCACATTGCCGGCTACGCGAACCACAAAGAGCTCTCCGAGACCGGCATCAAATGCCAGTTCCGGAACCACCCGGCTGTCGGCACAACTCAAGACAATGGCAAAGGGTTGCTGACCCCCGGTGAGGGCATCTCTTCGTTGACTGTCCTGTAACTTTCTTTCCAGATTATCTGAGGTAAAGCGCGAGTTCCCTCCCTCAAGTCGGTTAACAATATCCTGTGTTGTCATATTAATATATATTGGTTAAAGTTTAGAAAATTTACATTTGTACGTGATGGTCTTCCGGAAACTGAGCCGGTATTAGTTTCTCATCTTCATTAAGTTGCTGCCGTAGATCGATTTCAATTCCCCTGGTAATAGTGGATATTGGCACATCATTGGGTGAACCTTCAAAAGGGTTTTCACCCACTCTTCCGATTCTCTCCATGGTGTGAAACATCCAGGAGATCTGGGCACAAAATGGTACACCGGCCCATACAAAATAGGCACCTATAAACGGGAAGTTTTCAGTTAAGGACTGACCTATTTTAGAAAACTCCGGTATAATGGCAAACGGTAAAAGTACCAAAAAGATCCAAACAAAGTAGGTAGCCAGTGAAGCATATTGCCGGGGGTAGGGGAAATTTTTAATCCGCTCGGATTGGCCCTGTAAGGTGAAAAACTCCTGCAACAGGTTTTCCAATTCCAAAAAGGAGAATTCCCAGAGCAAACCCTGCTCTTTTAGTTTTCTTAGATGGGCTGACTGCAGGTATAACAGGGCGGTGGCTTTGTTTCCTTTGGTCATGCAATGCTCAAGCTCATCATGGCTGAGATACATCAACAGATCGTCATGCAAAGACGTCACTTTCTCTGGAGTGTGGATCATGTTAGACCATTCGCGGTTGGTTCGGTGTTCGTGATTCACTTCCCAGCTGCGGGGTTGGCGCATGGCGTGTCTCAAGGCAGTAAGCCAGGCGATATGCCTGTGTACCAGTGTTTTGCGGATTTCCTTGAGTTCCTCCTCCGGGCATGATCTTTTGGCATGTTCAGCGGTCACCATGTCCCTGGTTTTCATCCCCCAACTCCTGGAGGAATTCACTATACCTCCCCAGATTTTCCGGGCTTCCCATATCCGACCATAGGCTGAATTGTTCTGAAATCCTATAATGAAAGCTACTGCGGTACCTACCACCGCTACCGGAGTCCAGGGTACTTTTAGAAATGAATAGCCCACGTGGTGGTATAGAATGGTTACCGCGATAGAGAAGGTGAGGAAGGCGAAGATTTCCCAACGGGTCCACAACACCATTTCCATAATTGAGTATCTTTTTTTTGTAAGCATATCTTGGGCTGAGGTTTAGGAATCGCCGAGAGACATACCAATTCCGCGGGCAGTTTTCAGCAGGTAGGAATCCGCCTTAACATAGTTGTATTCCCGGGTTGCTTCTTCCAGGGGTACGGAAACAATTCCCGGATGGCGGTACGATACCATTTTTCCGAAATCCTTTTCCAATACCATTTCGAAGGCTTTCACACCAAACTCAGTAGCCAACAGTCGGTCAAATGCAATGGGAACGCCGCCTCTCTGCAAATGACCCAGTACCGTTACCCGGATGCTTGCTTCACAGCCCGTCTCCTGAATTTCATGTTTTAACTTATAGGCAACACCACCCAGTCTTATGTTCTCATAACCTGCTTCCCGGCTGGTGGTGCCGGTGATATCCCCACCTATTGACTTGGCACCTTCCGCGATAACGATTACCGCAAATCCTTTGCCGTTGGTAAACCGGCTGTTTATTTTCTTCATTACCAGATTAATATCATAGGGTATTTCCGGTATCAGACAAACTTCAGCACCCCCTGCAATAGCGGAATGCAACGCGATCCACCCGGCCTCTCTGCCCATTACCTCCATAATCATAATACGGTTATGACTGGCAGCGGTAGTCACCAGTTTGTCTACCGATTCCGTGGCAATCTGGACTGCTGTTCGAAATCCGAAAGTAAAATCGGTGGCCGAGAGGTCATTGTCAATGGTCTTTGGTACTCCAATAATGTTAACACCCATTTCAAAAAGTCGCTGGCTTATTTTCTGAGATCCATCTCCACCAATACTGATTATGGCATC